>JADHLS010000311.1 GCA_016780605.1 Reyranella sp. | reverse complement strand
CAACACCTCTGCAAGCAACCCGAGGGCAACAAGGATCAGCAGAACGCCGGACAGGGTCGCCGCACGGGCCTTGGCAATGACCGTGCGGCCGACTGCATAGAAACTGACTGCATAGACGGCGGCATCTCCGAGATTGTCGAGCGCGGCGCCAAGCAGGCCCGTCGAGTCCGCCACGATACCGACGGCGCCGGCCACCACGAACTGGGTGAAATTGATCTCGAGTACCCAGCGCAACGTACGGCGTTCATGGACGTTGCGGGCGTCGAGACGGATTTCGGTCTCCTCGTCTCCTGGCATCCTGATCTCGCTTCGAATTACGACTCCTGGTCTTCCGAGTGGATCGCCATTGGCGGATCTCCGCTGGGAATGGAGCGGTCGAACAAAACAGTTTGCCGCCAGCATCAAGCGCCAAATCCAATAGGGCTAGGCATCAAATCGATGCCCTTCTGCGGCGGTTAAGGGCGCCTCTCCAATCTCGCACCGCTTGCAGTCGCGTGATGCGGGCCAACGCTGCTCATCTCCTGATCCACGCATAGTAAGCGAGCAGCACGAGAATGACGGCCCAGACCACGGCGGCGATCGTGTTCAGTTGCTGATTATAAGAAATGCCCAGCGCCCGGAACTCAGTGCCCGCTGCAGCTAAGGCTCCATGAGTGAGCACTTGGTTGGCCGCAACTCCAGCGAAGAATTTGGCGATTTCTTTCTTGCGATTGGCCATTGTCGTTCCTCTCCAAACAAACCCGCGTCAAGCCTTTTCCAACGGTATGACTTCGCGGAACTTCCCGCCGCGACCCTGTTCCGGTGGTTCGCCGGCGCGCTCGATCGCGACATGCTCGAGCCCATTCTGCGCCAGCACGTTCCGCAGACCTGCCTCGGCCTCCCGCCAGACAGCGTCTTCGTTCGCCGTCGGCGCGATGCGCAGACGCATCACCAGTGCGGTCGGCGTGGACTGCGCGAGCTGGAAGAGCGTGATTCCGCGGACGGTCTCGACTGGCTGGGTAAGCGCGAGCGGAGGGAGTCTGACCTCCCCACTCCGCGTGCGGAACGTGAGAAGGTCGGCTGAGCGCCCCTGCACGCGGATTGCGGGCAAGGGGTGCCGCATGGGCACGGGTCCGGCCGCTGCAGCACGCTGTCTCCGAGGTCATAGCGCAGGATCGGCTGTACGCGATTGGCAAGATTGCTGATCAGGATCGTGTGCGACGGCTCGCCTGGCGCGACCGGCTGGTAATCGGCGTCGACTGGCTCGAACGCCACCCAGTCGGCGTTGACGTGCAGCCAGCCTTCGCTGCACATGTAGCTGAGGAACATGCATTCCGATGCGGCGTAGCTGTTGCCGACTTTGGCGCCGAACACGCGCGCTATACGGCTGTACTCCGGTTGCGGCAGCCCTTCGGCAGAGAGGGCCAGCAGCACGGGATCGATATGGAGCCGTCCGGCTTCCTGTTCGTCGGCCAGCATAGCAGCCATGCTGGCGTAGGGTGTAAGCAGCGCCGGCTGGAAGCGGTTCAGCCGCTCGACAAGCTCTGCCATCGGCATGTGGGCGGAGAGCACCTCTACGTGTTTTCCACGTCGCTTCTTCAGACGCGCCGCGGCAACAGCCGACGCAAAGTGGCCGCCGGTGGCCATGACCATCGCCATCCGGCCGCGGCGTGCAAGGATCCTGAGGATGTCGCTCGGGCTGAGCCAGTCACCGACCCACCGGAGCATCATGGCGGCCACAACCGCCATCGTACGGTCGTCGGTCAGGAATATGCCGCGGAAGCCGGTGGTGCCTGAGGTCGTGGCCAGCGTGTATTTTCCGAGGAACCGCTCTCCAATGCGGTCAAGATCGTCAACAACTGCTTCCGCAGCTTCGAGCGTCACGGCGCGGTCGGTGCACCATTCGTCGAAACGCTCCATGAGCATATTCTTGTCGGTGACCGGCAATTGGCGTGGGTCCTCGATGCGATCTGGCAGATCGCGATAAAGCTCACCGTAGAAAGGCGAGCGAGCCCGCGCATAGGCTACCATGTCGACGAGGCGACTCGCCTGGCGAGCCGCGAGCGCCTCGCGCCCCTGGCGTTTGGCGCGCCAAGCGTCCCAGATCAGGCCTACGACATGCTCGGTCATAGTCGTTCTCCGGTTCACACACCTTCGGCCATTTGATATCCTACATCCTGTAGCCGCTACAGAATCAACCCGCGATGATCACTATCGGAGCCTTGTCCAAACGCACGGGCGTCAATATCGAGACGATTCGCTATTATGAGCGGATCAGGCTCATACCCTCACCGCCCCGAACCGACAGTGGACGACGCCTGTACGGAGCAGAGGACGT
This sequence comes from Reyranella sp., assembly GCA_016780605.1. GTDB lineage: Bacteria > Pseudomonadota > Alphaproteobacteria > Reyranellales > Reyranellaceae > Reyranella. The sequence goes on along the minus strand of JADHLS010000311.1, from coordinate 4,198 downwards.
TCGGCGGCTGACCTTCATCCGCCACGCCAGGGACCTTGGCTTCGACATCGCGGCTATCAGGACGATGCTTGCTCTTCAGGAGATGCCCGAGGCGTCCTGCGAGCTGGTGAGCCGAATCGCTAACGATCAGCTCGAAGCCGTCGACAGCCGGATCCGCCGGTTACGCGGCCTTAGGACCGAGCTCATCCGGATGGTCAAGGAGTGCGACAACGGGAAAGTCGCGACCTGCCGCATCATCGAAGTTCTCGCCGACCCCCCTGGTCATCCAGACGCCCTATGATTTCCCCAAGCACAGTATCGCGACGCCACAGACAATCGCCGCGTCAGCGAATTGAAGACGGGGCCAATGGTGGTCCCCACGCGTGAAAATCAAGGTAGTCGACGATCGCGCCAATCCGAAGCCAGTCAAAGACGTTGCTCGGCGCGCCGCCGAGCATCTCCGAGCGCGACGGCCTGCGACCGCCTGCGCGTCCCGCATAGGCAATCACTTCACGGGCTCCAGAATGTCGGCAATCAGACGAATTGGCCAAATGCTACGGCGAAGATGAGAAATGCGCCGAGCGCGCCACGATAGATTACAAAGGGCCAAGCCGAAAAACGCTCAAGCACCCGCATCAGCCCCCAAATCGCGAAGAATGCGGAGATGGAGGCAACGATCAGACCGACGAGAAGAATGGACCAGCCTTCGAGAGAAAGATGGGCTTTGTAGAGCTCCCAAAGTTCCTTGAAGCCGGCAAGGGCGATTGCCGGCAAGCCAAGTAGGAATGAGAATCGCGCCGCCTCTTCCCGTTTCAGACCGAGCAAGAGCGCAGCGGTCAAAGTTGAGCCCGAGCGCGATACTCCTGGGATGAGGGCACCGACCTGTGCGATGCCGACGATCATTGCATCGGCGAGAGACACATCTTCGAGTGTCCGCCTGTGTCGAGCGTAACTCTCCGCCAGCGCAAGGAGGATGGCCATGACGATGCAAGCCCAGCCAATGACTGTAAGGGTCCGCAGCGGAGAACCGCAGGTATTCAACACTGCTGACGAATACAGGCCCGCCAGGCCGATAGGGATCGTCGCAAGGCCAATCCAAACAACCAAGCGGAACTGTCGATCCCGGAAATCCCTGTACGCGACAGCGCGCAACGAGCTCGCGGCCAACTGGCTCACGTCACCCCAAAAATAGCTCACGACGGCAGCCAGTGCCGCTAGCTGCATCGCTGCCGAAAAGGCGGAGCCGGGATCCTGCAAGCCAAGCAATGCAGGCACAATCCGCATATGCGCAGTCGAGGAGATCGGCAGCAATTCGGTGATCCCTTGGACGACACCCAATACAGCGACCTTGGTATAGCCCAGCGCCACGAATCCCGTGTCGAGGCCGTTCGTACAAGCTTCCGTCAAAGTACCCTTCCAATCGGCGGCTCGAATGCCCCGGGCGAACTTCTTACAGCTTTTCCCGAGATTCCCTTTACTCCTCGGCGGATGCATACATCCTGTAGCCACTACAGAAGCAAGCCCGGGCGAATCCAACCCTAGGTTGTGGGCTTCTGGCTCAATAGCATGCCTCTGGTCGCGGGCGGAGCGGCCGGCGCGGGCGTGCTTGCTATTGTCGCGTGGGTTTTGCTCCGCTACAGCCGGCGGCTTCCCGTCACGCAATTCTTTTCGCTGAGCGCGATCCTGATCGCGGTGCTGGCCGTGGTGCTCGCCGGCAAGGGTGTCGCCGCGCTGCAGGAGGCTGGCCTGGTCGACACCTGGCCCATGCCCGGTGTTCCCCGCGTCGAGCTGCTCGGAATCTATCCGACGCGGGAAAGCGTGTTCGTGCAGCTCGCGACAGCGCTCATTCTGATCCTCGGCTTTTGGCATATTGGCCGGAGGCGGCCGGTGCGTGGCTGATTAGAAGTGAGCGACGCCCGGCCGTTCGGGATTGACGGCCACGCGGACCCTAAGGGCTTCTCGCTCGAATGTCTCGCGCGCCATCTTGCGACCGATCGGGCAGGCTTGGCCGAGAGCAACTTCGCTGGCTTGGTCACAGACGCATCAAACCTATTCCGAGCATGCGGCCGCGCCCCATCAAAGCCCTCCGCGTAGGCGATATTGCCATTCCCTTTGCTGTCGCCACGTCGCATGACGGATCAAGAACCCTTATCGTTGCCATGCAGGCCTGGTGAGCGAGAGTGAGAGGGCCGTGCCGAGTTCCAGTAGAGTAGGGATGAAGCGCCTTGCCCCGTTGCCAGGGCAGGTTTCTTCATCCCCCGCTCCGAACCGGACGTGCGAGTTTCCCCGCATCCGGCTCTCCATGCGTGGCCGTGGCCACGGGTGACCCTCACAACGAGGCGAGGGTGTTGGTAGCCTCCCAGAACTTGTCAGCTCCCTTTCGGAAGTGCTCGTCCGAAGTGGCGTTCCATCCGTTCGGTATGCGAAGGCCCCGGTCCGGGTATCGCAAGCGTTTGGTGTCAGCGAACTTGGCAAGCTTCTTCCCGCCCATTCGCCAACCACTGCTTTCCCCGGCCCGCGACTCGGCATAGATACGGCGCAATGTCCTTCCGGACGCCTTGCCGTGTTTCTTGCCGAGCCAGGACTTAAGGCGCCAGTACAGCCACCAGTCGCTTTTGGCGAACTCCTTCCATGCCCGAGAGGCATAGCGGTAGTAGTTGCGCCAACCGGTGATGACTGGGTTGAGGTCGTCAATGAGATCGGCAAGGGTTCGGCCGGTTGGCGTTTCCCTCACCTTGGCCTTGATCTTGTCCCGCAAGAGCTGCGACTTGCCCTTCGGGATGAAGAGCATGCCAACGCGACGCCCACTCGAAGGCATCTTCTCCTGCGATATCCGATACCCGAGGAAGTCGAAGCCTTCCCGGACATCGGTGATCTTGGTCTTTTCGATCGACAACTCCATGCGCAGCTCCTTTTTGAGGAACTGCGCCAGCGCCTCGCGCTCTTGCTCGGCCTCCTGCTGCGTTCCCTGCACGAGGACGACGAAGTCATCCGCGTAGCGCACCACGTAAAAGCTCGGCCGGCCACGTTTGTAGTCGGACTGCAGGCGCTGCTGCGCCCGCTCGCGAGTCTTGTCACGCGGATTGGGAACCCAGCGCCGGTACCTCTCGTCAATGGCCGTCAAATACACGTTGGCCAGAAGCGGCGAGATGATGCCCCCTTGCGGGGTCCCAGTCACTGGATGCCGGAGGCTGCCCTCGATCATGATGTCGGCCTTCAGGAAGGCGAGCACGAGCCGTAGAACCTTACGGTCCCGAACGCGGCGACGCACCCGCTCCATCAGCACGTGATGATCGATGGCATCGAAGCACCCCTTGATATCCCCCTCAATCACATACCGGGTCCGCGAGGGACCGGCCGATGTCGGGTTCAACTTGTGACGCACCCTTGCGAGTGCATCGTGAGTGCTTCGGCCGGGCCGGAAGCCATAAGAGGTCGGGTAGAAGTCCGCCTCGAAGATCGGCTCCAGCACCAGCTTGAGCGCCATTTGGACCAGTCGGTCTTTGAGCGTTGGAATGCCCAGTGGACGGAACTTGCCCAGCTTGCCCGGCTTCGGGATAAGCCTCTGCCGGACCGATTGAGGCTGGTAAGTTCCTTGTCGCAGGTCCTGTCGGATGTCCTCCAGGAAGCCAGCGACGCCATCGGGCCGCTCTTCGACCTTCTTCCGCGTCACGCCATCCGTGCCCGGCGTGTTGCTGCCCTTGTTACGGGACAGCCGCTGCCAGGCATGAAGTAGCGTTCCGCGGTCGCACACAATATTGAACAGATCCGCGAACCTCTTGACGGGGTCCGCAGCACTCCACCGATACAGCTTGCGCTGCATGTCGAGAATAAACCCGGTATTCACCGTGTCGGACACGCGTCCATCTCCTGCTTGCAAATTGTATCCACTGCCCGCCTTCGCCCTGTGGACGGCTTTCCCGTCCTCCGACTACTACGCAGGCTCCGCCCCCGTCGCGCGCGATCGCCGGTCGCTTCGGCCAGCCACCCCGAGGGGCGGCAACGCGGGCGGGTTCCCAAGTTCCACCTTCGCTCCTCGTCCGCTTTAGGAGCCGACTCTACCCCGCGTGGATTCCGGCTTCCGGGCCTTACAGGCTTTCCCGGATGCTGACTTCGGGTCTCCCCGATGTCCCTGACGTGCGTCCGTCAATCGCGCGTCGGCGCTCCACAAGTCTTTCGACTGCCTCACCCACTTCCGAGTCGGTGAGGAACCTCATGA
>JADHLS010000310.1 GCA_016780605.1 Reyranella sp. | reverse complement strand
AGGCCTGGCTGCTGGCCTCCGTCGAGCAAGGCGCGAGCCGCGTGCGCTCGGGTCACCTGATCTGGGCGTTGCTCGCCGACGACATGCTGGCCCGACGGACGATCGGCGCGTCGGCCTATCTCGGCGCGATCCAGCCGGACACGCTGAAGAGCGATTATCTCACCATTTGCGCGAACACCGTGGAGACGGCGCAGGCGACCAGCCAGGCGGCGGGCTCGGAAGCGGCCGCGACGGGCTCGGCAGATCCCCGACCCGGCGGATCGGGCGCTCTCGACCAATTCACCATCGATCTGACGGCACAGGCGAAGGCGGGCAAGATCGATCCCATCCTCGGCCGCGACATCGAGATCCGGCAGATGGTCGATATCCTGACGCGCCGCCGGCAGAACAATCCGATCCTCACCGGCGAAGCCGGCGTCGGAAAGACCGCGGTGGTCGAGGGACTGGCGCTGCGCATTGCATCGGGCGACGTGCCGCCGGCGTTACGCGATGTCACCCTGCGCACGCTCGATCTCGGCCTGCTGCAGGCCGGCGCCGGCGTGAAGGGCGAGTTCGAGAATCGGCTCAAATCGGTGATCGAGGAAACCAAGTCCAGCGCCAAGCCGATCATCCTGTTCATCGACGAGGCCCACACCCTGATCGGCGCGGGCGGACAGGCTGGACAGAACGACGCCGCCAATCTCCTGAAGCCTGCCCTTGCCCGCGGCGAGCTGCGCACCATCGCGGCGACGACATGGGCCGAGTACAAGAAGTACTTCGAGAAGGACGCCGCCCTCACCCGCCGCTTCCAGCCGGTGAAGGTCGAGGAGCCCGGTGAGAAGATGGCGACGGCCATGATCCGCGGTCTCGTTTCGACCCTCGAGATGCACCACAAGGTGCGGATCCTCGACGAAGCCGTCAGCGAAGCCGTTCGCTTGTCGGCACGCTACATCCCGGCGCGGCAGTTGCCCGACAAGGCCGTCAGCCTGATCGACACTGCGTGCGCGCGCGTGGCGATGAGCCAGAACGCCATCCCGGCGCCGATCGACGATCGGCAACGCCGCATCAGCCTGATCGACACCGAGCTGAAGATCATCGACCGCGAGATGTCCGCCGGCGCCGATCATGGTGCGCGGCGCGCCGAACTCACCGCCGAACGCCAGCAGGCGAGCGACGAACTTGCCAAGCTCAACCAGCGTTGGGAGGCCGAGCGCGAGATCGTCTCGAAGATCGATGCCGTGCGCGCCAGGATCGACGCTGCCGCGGCGACACCGAGCGACGCCGGCGATGGAGCGACGGCGAGCGACGGCGAAGCGGCCCGTGCCGAGCTCGCGACGCTCTCCAAGCAACTGCGCGAATTGCAGGGCGAGCAGCCGCTGATCTTCCCCGTCGTCGACGGACAGGCAATCGCCGACATCGTCGAGAGCTGGACCGGCATCCCCGCCCGCCGCATGCAGGCCGACGAGATCCGCACCGTGCTCAATCTGCGCGAGGCGATGGAGCGCCGCGTGGTTGGCCAGACCCATGCGATGGAGGCTGTCGCCCAGGCCATCCGTACAAGCCGGGCCGGCTTGACCGACCCGCGCCGACCGATCGGTGTCTTCCTGTTCGTCGGCACCTCGGGCGTCGGCAAGACCGAGACGGCTTTGACCCTGGCCCAGCTGCTCTATGGCGGCGAGCAGAACGTCACGACCATCAACATGGCCGAGTTCAAGGAAGAGCACAAAGTCAGCCTTCTGATGGGCAGCCCGCCAGGCTACGTCGGCTACGGCGAAGGCGGTGTCCTCACCGAGGCAGTGCGGCGCCGTCCGTACAGTGTCGTACTGCTCGACGAAATGGAGAAGGCGCATCCCGGCGTTCAGGACGTGTTCTACTCAGTGTTCGACAAGGGCAACATGAAGGACGGCGAAGGCCGCGACATCGATTTCAAGAACACCGTCATCATCATGACAAGCAATGCCGGTACGGACTTGATCAACAAGCTGTTCGCCGATCCGGAAACCGCGCCGGATGCCTCGGGGCTGACCGACGCCCTGCGCCCGGAGTTGGCGAAGTACTTCAAGCCGGCGTTCCTCGGACGCGTGACGCTGGTGCCATATTTCCCGCTTCCTGACGAAATTATCCGCCAGATCGTGGTCATGCAGCTCGAGCGGATTCGCGCACGCGTGCGCGACAGCTATCGCGCCACCTTCGATTGGGCACCCCAGCTGGTCGAGACGATCGCGGCGCGTTGCACCGAAAGCAGCTCGGGCGCTCGAAACGTCGAAAACATTCTGACGCGCACGTTGCTTCCCGAGCTATCATCCGAAGTGCTGGCGCGAATGGCGGACAATCAGCCGATTAACAGCATTCACGCAGGACTGAATCCGGACGGGTTGTTTTTCTTTGCCATCAACAAACCGTAAACGCGTGGATAATCCCCAGTGGCTTTCTCCAACGGAGGTCGACAGTGCCAATCTACATGAAGTTCGGCAGCATCCCCGGTGACGTAACGACCGAGGGTTACAAAGACTGGATCGAGTTGAACTCGTTCCAGTATGGAGTCGGGCGATCCGTCAGCAGCGGCGCCGGCGGCAACACACGCGAGAGCTCGGCGCCCAACGTGAGCGAGATCGTCGTCACCAAGCATTTCGACAAGGCGTCGGCGAAGCTCTACCAGGACTCGGTGGCCGGAACGTTCGACACCAAGGTCGAGATCAAGATGAACACGACCACCAAGCAAAAGACCGAAACGTTCCTGACGTTCGAGCTCACCGATTGCGGCGTCAGCAGCTACTCGTTGAGCTCGGGCGGCGAGAACCCGATGGAGAGCCTGTCGCTCAACTTCCTCAAGGTCATGGTCACCCCCACGCCGCTCGACAAGTCGGGCCAGATCAAGAAGGGCGATGTCGTCTCCTACGACCTGCTCGCCATGAAAGCGAGCTGAGCAGCTTCCATCATCAGCACTTCACATCAAGCGGGCCGGTGCCATCATGCACCGGCTCCCACGAGAGGGCTGCGGCAGCTACTGCTGCGGCTCGTTGCTGGGTGGCTTGATGCCGGCGCTCGTCAGCAGGGAATAGCGGGCGGTCTCGTCCGAGACGAGTTCCGCCACAAGCTCCGGCCAGCCCAGGCGCGCCCGCCGCACCGCTTCGTCCAACGTGAAGCCGATCGGCGAGCTGGGCTCGTTTCGCTTGAACCACGCCGCAATCTCGGTGAGCTGCCGCAGCGCTTGCTCGCGGCCGGAAATGGCCCCCGGCGCAGAGGCGACCGCCACGCCGTTACCCGCTGCTGCGTCCATCGGCCCCTCCGATGCGTCTGCCGTCTCCACCGGCGCGAACCGGCGGCACGCTTCCACCACGAATTCCAGCAACTCGCGCACCCGGTTGACGGCGGGACTCGCCTGCCCGGCCTTCTCGTCGAACGCCTTCTCCATCGCTTTCCATGCCGCGAGAGCCTGCGAGACGACCTCGAGCTGCTTGGTCCAGTGAGCGCCGCCCGCCAGCCGCGCCTCCTTCTCGACCTCTTCAAAGGGCAGCACACCCGAATCGATGCGCTGGGCGCGCCGCGCGGGATCGGTGATGCCCGCCAACTCGAGCGCCGCCTGGTACTGCCACACGCTGAAGGACGACCCGTCGGCCCGGCTGAACAGGACCGACTTCCGCAAGGGCTGCATCAATGTCCCGTCGGCCCCTTGGCCCGAGAGGCCGGCAACGGCCATGACACGGTCTTCCATGCCGCTGTCGTCGGGCATGGGATAGAGGCCGTCCCAATGTCGCTCCACGAGCCCGCCGAGGATCGAGGCGCCGGCCATCAGGCCGCGCAAGCCGGCGATCCGCACCAGGGCTTCCGTCAGCCAAGTTGCAATTTCAAGGTCCTTGGAAGCCGACTTCAGGGCGTCGATCGCCAGCGTCGAGACCGGGCGCCAAAGCGCCAGGAGATTGTCGTCGGCACCCTGAGCGTCGGCCTGGCGCTCGGCGTCGCGCGCCTGGGCGCGTGCGTCGCGAAGGCGGAAGTAGATGGAGTTGGGCGCGACGTCCTGTCGGAGATCGACGCCGGTCGGCTGGTCGCCGGCAAGGGGGGCGAGGATCGCCTCGAAGTCGGCTGTCTCGAGTTCCGCAATCATGATGAAGCCACCCGCAGGACTGGTCGTTTATGATACAATCTCAGCGTCGCCAGGATGAAGAGCCAAACGCAGGACAGAATGTGCTTTTGATCACGTTCGCGGCTAGTCGTTGTGGCTATGCTGAGCGTAGATGTCGACGGCGCCTGCCAGCGATTGGAGAAGTGCGCCGCGTTACAGGTAGGAGTTGCGGACCCGGCCCATGGACGGCCCTAGTCGGCAAGAGTAATCTACATACAGGAGGGTGTCTGCGATGAGCGCCAGTATACACGACAAGCTGAATCGTGTGCGCAAACCCCGAGTGCACATCACCTACGAAGTCGAGACCGAAGGCGCCCAGATCATGCGGGAGCTGCCCTTCGTGGTAGGCATCATGGGAGACTTCTCCGGTGATCCGACGACGCCGCTGAAACCTCTGACGGATCGCAAGTTCACCCAGATCGACCGTGACAACTTCAACGACGTGATGGCCAACATGGCCCCCGGCCTGAAGCTCAAGGTCGACAACAAGCTTGCCGACGACGGCACGCAGATGGCTGTCGATCTCAAGTTCACGTCGATGGACGACTTCGATCCCGTGCAGGTCGTCAAGCAGGTCCCCGCCCTGGCGGCACTGCTCGAGACCCGCGAGAAGCTGCGCGACCTCATGAGCAAGGCCGATCGCTCGCAGGAGCTCGAGAACCTGCTCGAGCAGGTGCTTCGCTCGGAAGAGGAACTCAAATCGCTGTCCGGCGAACTCGGTATCAAGAAGTCGGAGGGTTAGCAGATGGCCGACGCAAAGAGCGCTCCGCAAGCAGCTGCCGAGGCGACGGTAGAGTCGGCGCCCGGCCTGCTCGATCAGATCATCACCAACACCAAGCAGACCGAACCTGATCGCGCCCAGGAGCTCGTCAAGACGCTCGTCGAGCAGGCGCTCGCCGGCACCGTCACCTTCGACCGCAACCTCACCCGGACGTTCGACAAGGCGGTCAAGGCCATCGACGCCAAGATGTCGGCCCAACTCAACGAGATCATGCATGATCCGAAGTTCCTGAAGCTCGAAGGCAGCTGGCGCGGCCTGCACTATCTCGTACAGAACTCGGAGACCGGCACCTCGCTGAAGCTGCGCGTGCTTAACATGACCAAGCGTGAGCTGGGCCGCGACCTCAGCCGCGCCATCGAGTTCGATCAGAGCCAACTGTTCAAGAAGATCTATGAGAACGAGTTCGGCACGCCGGGCGGCGAGCCGTACGGCGCCTTGATCGGCGACTACGAATGGACGAACCATCCGGACGACCTCGAGACGTTGCGCCTGATGTCGAACATCGCGGCCGGCGCCTTCGCGCCGTTCGTCACCGCGGCCGGCGCCGGGATGTTCGGGTTCGAGTCGTGGACCGAATTGTCCAAGCCGCGCGATCTTGCGAAGATCTTCGACACGGTCGAGTTCGGGAAGTGGCGCTCCTTCCGTGACAGCGAGGATTCGCGGTTCGTCAGCCTCGTCATGCCGCGCGTGATCGCCCGACTGCCTTACGGCAAGGCGACCAAGCCGATCGACGAGTTCGAGTATGAGGAAGCGCCAATCGACGCCCGCGGCAAGGCGCTGGCCATGGATCACGAACACTACTGCTGGTCGAATGCCGCCTATGTCATGGGCGCGCGGCTGACCGATGCCTTTGCCCAGACCGGCTTCTGCACCGCGATCCGCGGCGCCGAGGGCGGCGGCAAGGTGGAGAACCTTCCCACCCACGTCTTCACGTCGGATGACGGCGACCTCGACACCAAGTGCCCGACCGAGATCGGCATCACCGATCGCCGCGAGTTCGAGTTGTCCAACCAGGGCTTCCTGCCGCTCTGCCATTACAAGAATACCGACTACGCGGTGTTCTTCGGCGGCCAGACGGCTCAGAAGCCCAAGAAGTACGACCGGCCCGAGGCCACCGCCAATGCGGCCATCTCGGCACGGCTGCCCTACATCATGGCGACCAGCCGCTTCGCCCATTACCTGAAGGTGATGGCGCGCGACAAGATCGGCAGCTTCATGGAAGCCAGCAACGTCGAGACGTGGCTCAATCGGTGGATCCAGAACTACGTCAATCCCAACGTCGACGCCGGCCAGGACATGAAGTCCCGCTTCCCGCTGCGCGAGGCTCGCGTCGAGGTGAAGGAGATCCCCGGCAAGCCAGGCTCGTACAATGCCATCGCTTATCTGCGGCCTTGGCTGCAGATGGAGGAGCTGACCGCCAGCCTGCGCATGGTCGCCAGCATCCCGCAAAAGGCCTGAGTACGCGTCCCACTTTGACTTGGCCCCGCCGGCAAGAACCGGCGGGAACGGCATGCCATGACCGATGAAGCGACGATTGCAGGCTCCTTGGCGGCATCTCAGGCGGAAGCGCCTGTTGAATGCCCGCCGCTTCGCGAATCGGTACTGGCGGGAAAGTTCTTCGGGGACCGTCATG
>JADHLS010000309.1 GCA_016780605.1 Reyranella sp. | reverse complement strand
TTCCTGGCGGAGCGTCTGTCCCGAGAAGGGGGCGCCCTATGGCCGGCCGATCCCCACCGCGTCCAGGAGGCAATCGACAAGGTCGAACGGGCCTGGGCGCTCCATCCCAGTCCCGAGATCGCGATCCAGCTCGCCACCCTCTACGACAGGGCCAACCGCAACGATGATGCCCTGGTGGTCCTCGGCGAGGCATCGAGACGAGACCCTTTGCACGCCCGGCTACGCTATCACACCGGAGGAACCTTGCTGCGGCATGGTATGCCGCCCGCGATCAGAGCGTTCTTCGATGCCGTTCTGAAAGTTGACTCCGACGACACTTTTGCGCGGTTCGTGGTGTCGTTGCTCGATCGCTATGACGGCTGGGTCACCCAGTTGGCCGCGTCGATGGAGCGCAAGCAAGGCAGCCGCCAGCCTTTTCTGCTCACGATCCCGGTTTGGGGCGAGGGGTTTGCTTCCTTTTGCATGCGTCACCTCTGCGCCTCGTTCCTGTCGCCCAACAACCTCCCGCTGCTGGCGACGCTCCACTCGGTCCATATCGCCTTCTTCACGTCAGTGGAGGCCGAACAGGCGCTGCGGGCAGAGCCACTGTTTCGTCGGCTCGAGGAGCACGCCACCATCGACTTCGTGCACTATCCGGAAGATGTGATGGCCTACAAGGCGACGATGGCCGCCCGCTATGGCCACGAGGAGGTCCCTTACTCGGACCATCCGCTTGCGTTCTATTACGAACGCAACTGCAAGTTTGCCCTGATGTCGTGCGCCCACTATGTCGGGCTGGCGGCAGGCTGTGTGGCCGATGCGATTGTGAGTTGCATGGTCGCCGACGTGATGGTGAACGACGGCGCCCTCACGACCATGGCGGCGAGGATGAGCGAGGCCGACGCGGTTCTGATCCATGCCATCCAGATGCACGGCAAGGATCTTCGGCCTCTCATGGATCGGCAATTCCGCGACGCTGCAGGCGTTCTCAGCGTTTCTTCCGAGGCCTGCGCGCGCTTGATCGTCGAGCATCTGCCCGACGGCAATCTCGCCAGTGCCGAACGGCTGATGGATCCGCCCCTGAGACTCGCCTGGCGGGTCGGCGCCGATGGACTGCTCGTTCATGCCAACCACTATCACCCGTACTGCCTGCGCCCGACAGCGCTGGGCGATTCCCTCGGGCTGTCGATCGATCCGGTCGACAGCCGGTTCATCGATCGCACATCGATCGAGACGGACAGGATTCATCTGGTCCAGGATTCGAGCGTTGTCGTGTTGAGCATCGACGACGATCCGATCCTGCAGCAGTGGTTGAGCGACACCGGCAGGCCGGCATCGGCGCAGCTCGCGCTGTGGCTGTGGGGCTACTGGACTCATCGGCGCGGCCTGCTGTTTCGCGCGCCAGTGCGCTATGGGCCAACCGACGAGCGAGAAGAATGGCGGCGCGTAGAGGCGGCGGCTTCCTCGCTGGTCGAGGATGTTATCGCCGAAGTCGAGCACCTCGAAGAGGGCAATCGGCGGCGCAAACGGGCCCCTTCGTGATCCCCGGGGCGACCGCCGGTCGGGGCCGCTTCAGGGGACTACCCTTGGCGGGTGAACCTGTTGTATTGGTTGGGCAATCCGATCGACGAACGGAAAAGGCGGGAGACAGTGTCTGTGGATGTACGCGTGGCCGGGCACTGCCGTTCGGGTCAGGGTAGCCGATGAGCGATACAGTCCGTTGTCGTCTGTGCGGAGGGCGTCATCTCTCACATCTCCTCAGCCTGAACGACCTGCCGATCTCGCACTACCTGAGAAAAAGCCCGCAAGACCCTGACCCGCGTTTCACCGTCGGGTTCGACTGCTGCCAGGATTGCGGCCTGCTCCAGATCGTCCACGCCATTCCGGCCGAGCTGATCTATAGCGAGGCCGACACCTATACGACCGGCTTTCAGCGGCCGCGCCACCTCGACGACCTGATCACGACGGCGGTCGCTCGCCAGGACCCGGGCAAGGCGATCGACGTCGGCTGCAACGACGGCGCGCTAATGGAGCATCTGTGCCACGCCGGCTACACCAAGGTGGTCGGGCTCGAGCCGAATTCCGTCGCCGCCGGCATTGCGCGCAAGAAGGGCCATGAGGTCTACACCGGCTACCTGACCGAACAGGAAGCGGGCCGGATCGTCGCCAAGCACGGCGCGTTCGATACCTTGTTCCTGCGCCATGTCGTCGAGCACGTTCCCGATCTCGAAGACTTCTTCGCCGGCGTGCGCACCCTGTTGCGCGATGACGGCCTGCTAGTGATCGAGCTGCCGGATGTCGAGGAGAGCTTGGCGCTGGGCAGCCCGGCCATCCTCTGGGAAGAGCACGTGAACTATTTCACGCGGGCGCTGGCGGAGCACATGCTGCGTCGGTTCGGCTTCCAGGTCTGCGACCGGCGCAACTACGTGTTCGGCGGCGGCTCGGTCGCCTTCGTCGCGCAAAAGAAGGCGGCGCCCGTGGCCTGCGCGCTCAAGCTGCCCGATCCCGCGGAGACGATCGGCCTGTTGCACCGGTTTGCCGAGGGCATCGAGCGGCAGAAGGCCGAGCTCCGCGGACTCGTCTCCTCTGCCCGCAGCGCCGGCTACCAAGTGCTGCTCTACGGCGCGGCGCCGCGTTCCTGTCTGCTGGTCGCGGTTTGCCAGATCGCCGACAAGATCGACTTCGTCGTCGATGACCGGCAGGACATCCAGAACCGGCTGATGCCGGGCACGTCGCATGTCGTGCGGCCGCTGGCGGAGGTCGCCGGGGCCGCCGGCGACAAACTCCTCTGCCTGCTGGGCGTCGGTTCGGAGAACGAGTTCAAGGTCCGCAAGCGCGTCGAGGACACGGTCAAGGCCATGACAGTTCATGTGAGCCTGTTCCCGCCGCGCGATACGCTGCAGAGCATCGCCGCGGCGCGTCGGGCCATCACCGCCAGCCAGAAATAAGGATCGTCACAGGATGTCGCGCATCGACCTGCCGCCTCAGCCCAATGGCTACAAGGTTCAGTGGTCCTATCTGCCCAAGCAGTTCAGCGCCCAGAACATCGAGGAGATCCTCGACCTGTTCCGGAAGTTCGTGCCGACGGGCGATTTCACGCTCGGCAAGCCGGTCGCCGAGTTCGAGGGCAAGTTCGCGGCCATGATCGGCACGCGTCATGCCATCGGCGTCAATTCCGGCACTGACGCCATCAAGCTTGGCCTGAAGGCGCTGGGCGTCGGGCCAGGCGACGAGGTCATCACCACCGCCAACACCTTCATCGCCACAGTCGGCGCCATCGGTGAGCTCTTCGCCAAGCCGGTCTTCGTCGATTGCACCGATAATTTCTGCATGGATGTCAGCCAGGTCGAAGCCAAGATCAGCAAGAAGACCAAGGCCATCGTGCCGGTCCATCTCGCCGGGCAGATGACCAACATGCCGGCGCTGATGGAGATCGCCAAGAAGCACGACCTGCCGGTGGTCGAGGATTCCTGCCAGTGCATCCTCGGCAACATCGACGGCAAGAACTCCGGCACCTACGGCCGCTCCGGCGCCTTTTCACTGCACCCGCTGAAGAACCTCAACGTGTGGTCGGACGGCGGCATGATCGTCACCGACGACGACGCCTTCGCCACGGAACTGCGCCAGTTGCGCAACCACGGTCTCGCCGGCCGCGACAGTGTGGTCCGCATGGGCTGCAATTCGCGACTGGACTCGATCCAGGCGGTGGTCGGCAACTGGCTGATCCCGCAGGTCCATTTCATCACCGACACGCGTATCAAGAATGCGGGCTACCTCGATCGCGAGCTGAGCAAGATACCGGGCATCAGGCTGCCGCAGCGCTTCAACAACCGGAAGCTCGTGTTCCATCTCTACATCGTGTTCGCCGAGCGCCGCGACGAGCTGGTCGCCCACTGCAAGAAGCAGGGGGTCGAGGTCAAGGTGCATTACCCGGTGCCGCTGTATCAGCAGGAGGGTCTGCGGCAGTATGGCTACAGGAAGGGCGATTTCCCGGTGACCGACCGTCACGCCGCGACGATGATATCCTTTCCGGCACACGAGCATCTGACCGAAGAGCAGCTCGCGTATACCGTCCAGACCGTCAAAGAGTTCTATGGGGTGTGAGATGGCGAAGCATGACATTCCCTACGTAAACCTCCCGGCCCAGGGCCGGGAGCAGCTCGACGACCTCAAGAAGATCCTCGAGCAGGTGGTGCTGCGCGGCTCGTTCGTCGGCACCCATGACGATCTCGCGCCGCTCGAGAAGCGGCTGGCCGAATACTGCGGCACGACCGAGGCAGTGGCGCTCAATTCCGGCACCGATGCGCTGTTCCTGTCGATGAAGGTCGCCGGCATCGGCGAGGGCGACGAGGTCATCACACCGCCCAACTCCTTCGTCGCCTCGACCGCCACCATCATCCAGCTCGGCGCCAAGCCGGTCTTTGCCGACGTGCTGAGCGACCAGAACGTCGATCCCGAGAAGATTGCCCGGTCGATCACGCCGCGCACCAAGGCGATCATGCCGGTCCATCTCACCGGCCGTATCTGCCAGATGGACGAGATCATGGAGGTCGCGAACAAGCACGGCCTCGTGGTGATCGAAGATGCCGCGCAGGCGATCGGCTCGATGTACAAGGGCCGGCTGGCCGGCTCGATCGGCCACTTCGGCTGCTTCTCAGCCCATCCGCTGAAGAACCTGAACGCGCTTGGCGACGGCGGGTTCGTGACGACCAACGACAAGGAGGCCGCCGCGCGCATGCGCCGGCTGCGCGCCCACGGTATGGCCGATCGGGCGACGATCGACGAATGGGGCCTGGTCTCGCGCATGGACACGTTGCAGGCGGCCGTCCTGAACTACCGCCTCGACAAGCTACCCGACATCATCACCAAGCGGCGGGCCAACGCCGCGCTCTACCAGAAGCTCCTGCATCACGACCGGCTGTACGTGCCGCCGGACCGCAATGAGGAGTTCAACACCTTCCATACCTTCGTGATCCAGGTCGACCGGCGTGACGAACTGCAGGCGCACCTCAAGAACATCGGCATCAAGACCGCGATCCACTATCCTGTGCCGATCCACCTGCAGCCGGCCGCGAAGGCGCTTGGCCACAAGATGGGCGATTTCCCGATGACCGAACGGCAGGCCAACCGGATCCTCACGCTGCCGATCAATCAATACTTGACCAAGGCCGATGTCGAGACGGTTGCCGGTGAGGTCCTCGCCTTCGTCAACCAGTGACCCCGTGAATCGCTGCCATATCTGCGGCTCTTCCAACGTCGACAAGCTACCCCAGGACGGCACGCCGTTCCGCCTGGTGTCGTCCGACGTCCAGCCGGTCGACGGCGCGGCAGAGTATCTGTTCTGCGGCAATTGCTCGGCTGTCCAGAAGGCGGTGACGCCGCAGTGGCAGGCGATGGCCAACCGCATCTACGCCAACTACGACATCAACCATCAGAGCCTGGGCGCCGAGCCCATGGTCTTCGATACGGCCAAGGGCAGCGGACCGCGATCCCTCATCCTGCTGCGCAACTTTCTCGACAAGGTCGATCTGCCGGAGACCGGCCGGTTGCTCGACTTCGGCTGTTCGAACGGCAACCTGCTGAAGAGCTTCCACGGGCTGCGTCCCGCCTGGAGGCTGTCGGGACAGGAGCTGTTCGACACCTGGCGGGACACCGTGTTGGCGTTGCCCGGTGTCGAGGCCTTCTATAGCGGGGCGGAACCGTCCTATGACGGGACGTTCGACGTGATCTCGCTTTCGCACGTGCTGGAGCATCTGCAGGACCCGGCGGCGTTCCTGAAGCGCATCGCCTGCCGACTGAGCGACCGCGGTCGCATCCTCATCGCCTCGCCCAATCTCAGGCAGAATCCCATCGACCTCGTCAACGCCGATCACTGTACGCACTTCGAAGAGCACAGCCTGTCCTACGTCATCGACAAGGCGGGCCTCAGCACCGAGCTCCTGTCGTCCCGGCTGCTTCCCAAGGAGCTGGTGGCGATCGTGGCGCCGCGGCGCGGGCAGGAGGGGCGTTCCGTCCAGCCCACCGACAGCGCGGACGCGAAGGAACGGTGCCTGTTCTACTTCCGGCTCCTGGAAGAGGTACGCAAGGCGGGGCGCGCCGCCGCCGCTGAAAAGCGGCCGTTCGGCATCATGGGCTCGTCGATCGCCGCCTGCTGGATGAACTTGGAACTTGCCGGCGCGGTCGACTTCTTCGTCGACGAGGATCCCGATCGGGTCGGCCATCAGCTGACAGGCCTGCCGATCCTGCCGCCGGCAGAGGTGCCGCCGGGCTCGCTGGTGTTCATCCCGATGTCGGTGCCGGTGGCCGAGAAGATCATGGCGCGCTGTCGCGAGTTGCCGATCGATTTTCGCTTCGTCGCATCGAACCGGCCGGTGTGAACCGTGACCGAGCCGACCCGGAACAAACCGCTAGAGAGCAAAACTCTGGATGCCGGCGGGGCTGCTATAACGTTTTTTCCCCGGCACCGCAGATCGCCGGCCGGAGAACGTTGGACACTGGATCGTCCAGCGCCTTGTGACCAAATACGTTAGAGCCGGGCGGGCCCCGGCAG
>JADHLS010000308.1 GCA_016780605.1 Reyranella sp. | reverse complement strand
CCGCATCCAGGCGGCGGTCATCAGCATCATCCAGGCCTCGACCTTCGAGAAGATGATCCATGTCGTGACCCATGAGCTGCCCGAGCTTCTGGACGTCGACTTCATCACCCTCGCCATCGAGGCCAATGCCGATGCACCCAAGCGCGTGCCGGTGCGCGGCGTCTATGTGCTGGCGCCGGGCGCCATCGACGCCGCCATCGGCCCCGACAAGCACGCCCGCCTGCGCGCCGACATCGCGGGCGAAGAGGCCTTCTTCGGCGACATCGCCCGCTTCGTGAAATCCGACGTGCTGATGCGGCTGCGCGTCTCGTCGGGCTCGCCCGACGGCGTCATGTGCTTCGGCTCGCGCGATCCGCAGGCCTTCGGGCCGGAGCAGGCCACCGAGCTGTTGTTCTTCCTGGCCAAGGTGCTCGAGAACACCATCCGCGCATGGCTCGACCTGCCGGAATGACGACGTGCGCAGCACGTCGGTCCCGACCGGAGCGCAGCGTAGTGCAGGGAACCCTTCTTATGACTGCTGATGCCATGAAAGGTCCCTCGATTGCGCCGCCTTTCAGGCGGCTTCGCTCGGGATGACTGCGTCAAACGTCGAGACAGCGCGCGCCGCCTGGCGCGACTGGCTGAAGAGCGAGCGCCGGCTCGCCGCTCATACGCTGGTGGCCTATGAGCACGACGTCGCCACCTTTCTCGGTTTCATGACGACCTACCTCGGCCGCACGCCCACCCTCGATGCGCTGGGCAAGCTGAAGCCCGCCGAGTTCCGCGCCTGGCTGGCGGAACGGGCGCGCCAGGGGCTGGCGCGCACCTCGACAGCGCGTGCCTTCTCCTCGGTCCGATCCTTCTTCCAGTTCCTCGACAAGCGTGGGCTGGCGCACAATGCCAGCATCGGTGCCATCCAGACTCCCAAGCTGCCGCGCTCAGTGCCCAAGGCGCTCTCCGAACGTGACATGGAGGACCTCTTGGAAGCGCCGGCCGAGCAGGAGCGCGAAGCCTGGCTCGACCTGCGCGATGCCGCCGTGCTGTTGCTGCTCTACGGTGCGGGCCTGCGCATCGGCGAAGCGCTCGGCCTTGCCAAGGCGGAGGTCGAGGACCTGCTGAAGAGCGGTCGCGACACGCTCTCGGTCACCGGCAAAGGCAACAAGACGCGGCTGGTACCGCTGTTGCCGCAGGCCCTCGAAGCGCTGCGCGCCTATCGCGACGCCTGCCCCTGGCTCGCCGCCCGCGGTCCCAAGGACACCTTTTTCGTCGGCGCCCGCGGCGGCGCGCTCGACCCGGCGATCGTGCAAAAGCGCGTGCGCGACATCCGGCGTGAACTGGGGCTAGCCGAGAGCGTGACGCCGCACGCGCTGCGCCACTCCTTTGCAACGCATCTCCTTGGCGCCGGTGGCGATCTCCGAACGATCCAGGAGTTGCTGGGCCACGCTTCCTTGTCGACAACCCAGCGCTACACCGACGTCGACAGCGCCCGTCTCACCGCCGTCTACCGCGCCGCCCATCCCCGGGCGAAGGGCTAATCTTGCCGGACCGCGAGCCTCCAGGCCCGCGGTCCGGCAAGAGCTACTGCGCGACTGCTTTAGCCAAGAAGGCCTTCACGTCGACCACGAAGGCCTTCCATGCCGCCTCGTTGGCCCCGTAGTGCGCACCGCAGCAGCCGCCGGGCTTGCTGCGGTTGCCGACATCCGGGAGGTAGCGCACGGGCAAGCCCAGCGCATCGAAGCTGTGGTGGGCACCATCGTAGATCCGAGTCTCGATCAGGTCGCGGCCCTGCACGACGCGGTCGATCACGCCCTGGCATTGCGGGACCGGCGTCCAGTCGTCGAGGCCGCCCATGGCAAACAGGGTCGGCTGACGCACCACCAGCTTGGGACCGAGCGCATCGGCCAGCGCGCAGTCGGGATAGACCAGGATGGCGGCGCGCGCCGCGGGCGCCGTGCGGTCATCGAGTCGCGGCGACAGAGCACGCAGCAGGGCGACACCGCCGCCGTACGAGTAACCCATGAAGGCCAGGCGCCTGGCGTCGACGAAGCTCTGTTTACCCAGCCAGGCGAGCGCGGCGTCGATGTCATGGGCGCGCGCATCGGCGTCGGCCTGCTTGGGCCAATTGCGACCGCAGACATCCTTGAGGCCGCGCGCCGAGAAGCTGTCGACCACCAGCGCGGCATAACCCCATGATGACAGAAGCGCCGCCATCCGCGCCGTGTTCTGGCCCGGCCCACCACAACCGTGGAAGATCGCAACTGCCGGCACGACGCCGCTGCCGGAAGGCCGGAAGAGCTGCGCGGTAAGCTGCAGCGTACGGCCGCCTTGCTCGACCGGCACACGCACGTTCTGCTGCGCTGTCGCCGCAGAGGCATGCAGCACCGCGGCGAGCAGCGCGAGCAGCACCACCACCGATCTTTGGAGCAACATCACCGCTTGATCACTCATCCGACACACGTCGCTGTCCCGCATCTGCGCGCAACTTATTGCACGCAACACCCCCTACTCTTGTCTCGCCGGTGCGAGCAACATGAGCAGGTCTGGTTGCTGGGCCAGATGGGTTGGGAATGCCGCCGCAAGCAGTGCGGGCGCGCATTCTGTCTTTGGGGGACAAGACTGGACGCCCGACGGCAAGAGATTGCCGAACGTCGAAGACGCGCCTGCGACACGACCTGGATGGACGAGAGGAGTCCGGTATGCGTCGCAAGATCCTGATCCCTTCCCTGCCGCTGTCGTTGCTCTGCGCCTGCGTCGAACGACAGCCGCTATCTTCTCACGACGGCGGCGCCCGACAATCTGGTGCCGGGACTGTGGCACCGCGGCAAGGCGAAACGCACTACACCAGACACGCCACCGCAACGACCCGCGCCGAGATCATCGCCCTACGGATCAACGGTCCGTTCGCGCTTGGTGATCGCGCCGGGGTCTTTCGGGCCGTCAACGAATGGAACGTGGCCCTGAAGGGTTTCGTACGGTTCGAGATCGTTCTCGAGAGCAGCCCGAAGCCAGCCGGCAAGACCTGGACGGTCGTGGCCGCGCACGGCAACGCGCCGCAGTCGTTGGCCTTCACCTATGCCACTCCGAGCGGCGGGCTGATGGTCGTCTACCTCGAACGCCGACCTGGGCGGAGTCGTCATGCACGAGCTCGGCCATGTCCTCGGCCTTGGACACGACAGCGGCGGGCTGATGGCGGCGCATTACCGTCCGACGCAGCAGCAGTGCGTCGACAAAGCAGCGGTTCAAGCAGTGGCGGCCAAGCGCAACTTGCCGCTTGGCCAGCTCCATTGGTGCGAAATCTAGCTGGCTCTACTTCGCCGGCGCCGGCGTCTTGAAGTGCGGGATGCCTTCGGTGCGGTCGTCGAGCGCCTCGACGCCCTCGGTCGGCAACACCTTCACGTAGTTCAGCGCGCCGTTGATGTCGTCCTTCCAGATCTCCTTCGGCAGGTCGTAGACGAACTCCACGCCGTAGCCGTTGGGATCATGGATGTAGAGGCTATGGGTCATGCCGTGCTCGACGCGGCGGTCGAACTTCACACCCTTCTTCTGCAGGTATTCGAGATGCTGCAGCCAGGCCTCGCGGCTCGGCATGGTGATGGCGATGTGATTCACCGCGCAGGGCATGCCGAACATCGACCAGTTTTCGGGCGGCTTGGGCAGATCGCGATTCTCGACCAGGGCGACGTCGTGATGATGGCTGGTGCCGTCCTCGCGTACGCCCGAATAGAAACGCATCTTCGGCGGGTTCGGCCGGTCCTTGGTCGGCGTCAGCTGTCCGACCTGCTTGAAGCCCACGACCTCCGTCCAGAAGCGATGCGATTCCTCGATATCGCGGACGTTGAGCACGAGATGGTTTACGCCACGCGGTGTTACCGGCTTGTCCATCGTTCACACTCCCGAATGATCCTGTTCTTATGATGCGGAATAGTAACCTCAAATGACGGCGAAGGCTCCCCCTTTTGATCAGGGCTTTGCCCCGGGTGGTGAGGGATTGGTAACCGGGGCCACCGGCCGGCGCACGGCAAGCGGGGCATTGCGGATCGACTGCAGGTCGATCTCCGGCATGTCGATGCCGAGGTGCCGCAGCACCGCGTTGGCGAGCTCGTTGTAGCGGTCATAGCGGCGGCGCAGCCGGCCGCGCCAGGACGGCTCACCCCCGTTGGCATGCAGCTCGTAGACCGATTCGCGATGGTCGAGCGCGGAGCCGACATGGTCCCAGGCGAGTTGCAGCAGGGCAGCACGCTGCTTGGCCGTGTAGCCACCGCCGGTGAAGGACTCCTCCAGGCCTTTCGCCATGGCCGGATCGGCAAGGTCGCGGTCGGTCGGCGCCACGACCAGGGAGGAGCCCGGCAGGATGCGCATGATCTCGCTCATGCGCGGCCGCGCCTTCAGCATGGCAATGCTTCCCACCGAGACATGCAGATGGTTGGGCGAGCAGTGGCCCATGGGGGTGAATTCGGGGTCGAGCTCGGCCGCGGCCTGGCAGCTCCGTACGGTCTGCACGTCGGTGATCAACTCGAGCAGGTAGTCGATCGTCGGCTCGTGCGAGACCAGGCTCATGGCGTGCGTGCAGGCGAGCGCCAGGCCCAGGGTGAACTCGGCCTTGGACAGCCAGCAATAAAGCTGGTGCCAGAACAGCCAGCGCGCCACCAGGTCGGGCGAGGGTTCGGTGAGGAAGATGCGCTCCCACGGGATCAGCACGTCGTCCAGCCACATCTGGCCGTCGAGCTCGTCGAAGCGCGTGCTGAGGGGCGCCGAGAACGGGTTGCTGTCGCGCGCCGAGGGCTTGCGGCAGACCACGGTGACGCCGGGCGAGTTCACCGCCACGACCAACGACGCGCGGTGGCCGGCGAAATCGACGCCGCTGTGGGCGCCGATATAGACGTCCTCGGCAAAGGCCGGGCTGGTGTGCATGCCGATCTTGCCGTTGAGCACCAGGCCCCTGTCCGTCTCCTTGACGATCCTGAGGGCCGCCCGCTCGGCGGGATCGGGCCGCAGGCGATAGCCGATGGTCGCCGCGCCCGCGGCAAACGTCAGGAAGCGCCCGGTGCGGGCAATCAGCGAACGATAGTTCTCGGCATAGGCCAGCTGCTGCGGCGAGGCATTGCGCAATCCCACCGCGTACTGGACACCGAGTGCGATCAGATGACCGTAGGCCGGCGTGTGCGTGATGTTGCCGGCGCTGAGGAACGTCGTCGCCGAGAAGCACCGCCCCATGCGCGCGAGGTCCTCGCCACTCTTCGGCACGAGATAGCCGACCGGCGAACGGCAGCCGTTGCCATCTGGCGGGGTGAGCACGGTGTCCTGCCACTTCGGATCGAAGTGGCGGTCGTACCAGGCGACATATTCCTCGACCATCGCCTGGGTCGCGGGATGAGTCGTGACGTCCTTGACCGGTCCTTCGCCCAGGATCCAGATCCGCCGCCCGTCGCGCAGGCTCTCGCGGTAGTCCGCGCCCGTTCGCATCGACGACATTGCCAGCTCCCTTTCAGGCCGACTTGACGCTAGTGAGGCCAACGGCATAACGAAACAATCAAACGGCGTATGAAGAACATAACGGCCGGTTATGGAGGAATCGATGGCGGCGACTTTGCAAATGGTCGGCGAGCAGGAGCTTGCGGCGCGCTTGCGCAAGGTCAATCTCGACCTGCTGCCCGTGCTGCACGAGCTGCTGCGCACCAAGAGCGTCACGCGTACGGCGCGATCGTTCAACATGACGCAGCCCGCGGTCAGCCGGGCGCTGCGGCAGCTGCGCGGCGCGTTCGACGACCAGCTCCTCGTATCGCCGGGTCGCAACGCACGGCTGACGGATCGGGCCACGGCGCTGGCCGGACCGCTGGGACGCACGCTGGGCGAGCTCGACCTGCTGCTGAAGCCGGCTGGTCCGTTCGATCCGGCGACCGAGCAGATCCATGTGGTGATCAACACCGCCGACTATGTCGCCCAGCTTCTCGCACCGGTGCTTACCGGCATCTGCGCCCGCGAAGCGCCGCATGTCGTTCTGGAGTTCACCTGGGCCGCGACGCGAAGCGCCGATGACCTGGCGCGCGTCGATTTCATGATCGGCCCGCGCGCCTTCGGCGAGACGCTGGGCAAGCGCGTCGGCTCGCTGCCGCTGTGGCGCGACGAGATGGTGTGCATTGCCGCAGCCTCCAACCGCGCGTTGCCGCCGCGCCTCACGCCGCAGCAATTCCAGGCGATGCGCTACGTCGCCTTCCGCCGCGAGCTGCACATGCCGCAGGACGTCCGCATCCAGATCCAGCCGACGTCGCCGCTCGAAGTGTCGCCGGTCTGCACCGTGCCCAACTTCCTGGTGCTGGGCGCCATCGTGGCGAATTCCGACTGCATCGCCCTGGTGCCGCGCAAGGTGGCGCGCGAGCTGGCGCGCGCCGGAGACCTGCGCATCGTCGACATCGCCTATCCGCGCAAGCACCTGTTCATCGACGCCTACTGGAGCCTCGCCACCAACAGCCGGCGCGGCCGCGTCTGGTTCCGCGAGCTGCTGGCGCGGGCGGTGAAGGAGCTGCCTTAGCTCATTGCCGGGAGCGCGCCACTCCAGTG
>JADHLS010000307.1 GCA_016780605.1 Reyranella sp. | reverse complement strand
TGGTACTTCCGCGATCTTCTGGGCATGGAGATCGTCCACCGCACGGAGGGCGCTGCCTGGCTGCGCGGCTACGGCGACTATGCCGTGAGCACGCTGAAGCTCAGCAAGGCCGCCGCTGCCGGTGTCGGCTGCGTCGCCTGGCGGGCGGAGAGCATTGCCGCCCTGGAACGCCGCGCCGTGGCGTTGCAGAAGGCGGGACTCGGCCTCGGCTGGACCAACGGCGACTTCGGCCGCGGCCGCTCCTTCCGCTTCCGCGATCCCGACGGCCATGTCATGGAGATCTACCATGAGGAGCAGCGCTACGAGGCGCCGGCCGCGCTGCGCTCCACGCTGAAGAACCAGCCGCAGAAATATCCCGGCTATGGCGTCGGCGTGCGTCGCACCGATCATCTGGCGCTGCTGGCGGCGGATGTTCCCGCCAATCGCCGCTTCGCCCAGGAGCTGCTGGGCTTCCAGCTGCGCGAGCAGGTCCTGTTCGAGGAGGGCAGGAGCGAAATCGGCTCGTGGATGAGCCCCAACGCCATCCATCACCAGCTCGCCTATGTCGCCGACGTGAAAGGCGGGCATGGCCGCCTGCACCACTTCTCGCTGTGGGTCGACAATCGCGAGGACGTGCTGCGCGCCGCCGACATCCTGGCCGAGAACGGCATCTTCATCGAGGCCGGCCCCTCCAAGCACAACAACTCCCAGGGTTTCTATCTCTATTCCTACGAGCCGGGCGGCAATCGCGTGGAGATCTATTCGGGCAGCTACCTCGTGCTGGCGCCCGACTGGCAGCCGGTGACCTGGAACGAGCACGAACGAGGCACCGGAACCTACTGGGGCGCGGCGCTGCCGGAGAGCTTCATCCAGTACGGCACGCCCGACATTGGCGGCAGCACGGCGGCGCCGGCCCCGAAGCTGCCCATTTTCTACTAACGACTAGTTCTACTGATCCTTGTCAGGACGACCAGGGTCGCGGCTATCGTTCCGCCGTCACGCAGTGGCGCCATTCGCTCGAGGCTTCGACGGCCGGCCGTTGGCAGCGCGTGTGCTTGTTGCGTATCGCCTCGATCGCTTCCGGCTTGATCGCCGGTTGGCCGTCGGTGATCTTGCCGCGCCTGTCGAGCACCGCCGCATAGGCCGTGGCGGCGGCCCGCCCCTCGAACACGTGCTTCTCGGCAAGCTCGACCAGGTCGATGAGCGCGCCGTCCAGCGTCCAGTCGCGCGAGATCGGCGTGTCGTAGGCTCGCGTCAGCAGCAGGTAGTTGGAGATCGCGAGCAGCGTCAGATGGTCGATAGCCTCGATCATGTCCTGGATGCGGGCGAAGCTGCAGAGCTTCTGGCGCGCGCACGAGGCCAAAGCCTCGAGGCGGCCATAGACGATCATCAGCTTCTCCTCGATGTTCATCGGCTTGCCGCACTCCTCGTGGTCCTTGTCGGCGTTTTCGACGAGCTCCCACCAGCCCTTGGCAAGCTTCAGCGATTCAGGCTTGCGGCTCACCTCGGCATAGCGCTCATAGGAGACGTGCTTTCCTGCTGCGCGCTCGAAGCACAGGGTAAATTCCTCGACCTCCCACAGGTAGCGGACGTAGTCGCGATCCATAAGCGGATCGAAGTAGCGCAGCGTGGCGTCGGTCTGCCGCTTGCTGGTCTCGGCGTTCCAGTTCGACCAGGCAACGAGGGCGCTGATGCCCAGGATGGCGACGGTGAACGCCTGAAATGCCAGGGCAAGCCGCGGCACCGTGATGTTCGATATCCAGCGCATGACACGATCCCCCGCCAGTTGTGTTGCGCCGGAGGATCATATCGTCATTTGCGAGCGGAAACGATAAGTCACGACGAACCTCACCCTGAGGAGCGCCCGCTTACGCGCATTCACATGCGCGCTTGCCGCGTCTCGAAGGGTGGGCAACAACGAGACTGAAGCGACCCTTCGAGACGCCGTGCTGCGCACGGCTCCTCAGGGTGAGGTGCCTTTGTTCAGCGGGGAGGTAAGAGCTTCCTCTCCTGCATCTCGGCGAAGGCCTTGGCAAACATCGCCTCGGTGTCCATGACCTCGTGAAAGCCCGCCTGCATCAGCTTGATGGTCGACACGATGGCGGGCGGGCCCGGCCGGTCGCGGCCGTAGCCCATCGTGTAATCGGCGTACTCGAAGGAGAGGCCGACGAATTCCTTCAGAGTCCCTGACACCAATCCGTGCGCCTTGCGGATCTCGGCCCACGCCGCTTCCTGCGGCCGGATCTCGGCATCGAGCCGCAACGGCACGTGCTCGCCCGCTGCGAAGCCCAGCGCGTCGGCGATGGCCGGCCACACGTTGGGCCACACGAACACATCGCCGTTGGTGACGTTGAAGATCTCGTTGCGCGCCTTCTTCGAATTGCCCGACCAGGCGATAGCGCGCGCCAGCAGGTCGGCATCGACCGCCTGGGCCACCCGGCCGACGCCGCCGGGATAGTCGAGCTTCTTCTTGCCGGCGCGCCGCATCAGCGCGGCATAGACGCCAAGCGCGGGGATCACGTTCATGGCGCTGCCTTCCGAGCAGCCCACGATCAGCACCGGCCGCAGGATCGACCAGCTCCATGCCTTGCCCTCATGCTCCGCTTTACGCTGCAGCTCGCGCAGGTAGCGCTCCTGGTTCCAGTAGAAGTTCGGCTGCTCGTGCATCTCCGAGCGGTTCTCGCGTGCCGGCACGGTGAGCGGCCGCACATGCACGCCGTACGCCTTGGTGCCCTGCAGCAGGGCCACGTGCCGCAGCGCCGGCGAGGCGCGCTCCAGCGCCCCCAGCAGGTTGCGCAGCATCAGGTCGTTGGTGCGGATCTGCTCCTCTTCCTGCCAGCCCGCCACCAGCCCCGGCCGCTCGTGGAGGGCGGCGTAGACCAGATGGGTGACGCCGCTGAGCTCGGGCGCCAGCCCGGCGCAGGCTGCAGTGTCGGTGAGATCGATTGGCAGCCAGCGCGCGCCGAAGGTCTCGCCCGGCTTGCGGCGCGAGAGTGCCAGCACATCGCACTGCGAGCCGAAGTGCTTCATGGCGGCACGGCCGACAAGACCGGTGGCGCCGGCGATCAGGACCCTTTTGGTCGGCATCGATCGGTCATACCATGGTGGCCTGGAGGACGACCGATGGAATTCGGAATGTTCCACGAGTTTCAGGCGCTGCCCGGCGAAACCGCCGCGCAGTCCTTCGCCAACTCGCTGGCCCAGGTCGATGCGGCCGAGGAGTGGGGGCTCGATGCGATGTGGCTCGCCGAGCTGCACTTCGCGCCCGAGCGCTCGGTGCTGTCCTCGCCGATGATGATCGCGGCGGCCCTCGCCCAGCGCACCGAGCGCATGAAGATCGGCACGGCGGTGCAGGTGCTGCCGCTCTGCCATCCGCTCAGGCTCGCCGAGGAAGCCGCCACCGTCGATCAGCTGAGCAAGGGCCGGCTGATCTTCGGCGTCGGCCGCTCGGGCTTCGCCCACACCTACAAGACCTACGGCGTCGATTACGGCGAGAGCCGCGAGCGCTTCGCCGAGACCTTGCACATCCTGAAGCGCGCCTTCACCGAGGAGCGCTTCAGCCACAAGGGCAAGTACTTCGCCTACGAGAACGTGCGTCTGTCACCGAAGTCCGTGCAGCAGCCGTGGCCCGAGATCCGCGTCGCCGCGGCCAGTCCCGACACCTATGTCGAGGTGGCCGAGCTCGGCCATCCGATCTTCGTCGCCGCCCGCACCGGCAACCTCTCCGAGCTGGCGCCCCTGGTGAAGACCTATCGCGAGGCGTGGAAGAAGGCGGGCCATCCCGGCGAGGGCGAGGTCTTCCTGCGCGTGCCGGTCTATGTCGCCGACACCGAGGACAAGGCGCGCGAGGAGCCGCGCGAGAGCATCATGCACCTGCTGCGCTACATCGGCGATCGACTGGCCTCGTCGGCCGGCGCCTCGGGCACGCGCGCCATCGAGAACCGCGCCGAGCGCGGCGCCAAGATGCTGAACATCGACTACGAGGAAGTGCTGCGCGAACGCATGATCGTCGGCACGCCGGCGAGCGTGACCGCGCGCCTGCAGGAACTGCGCGAGGTGATCGGCCTCGACGGCATTCTGGCCGAGCTCAATCCCGGCAGCCTCATCCCGCACGAGCGTGTGCTCACGGCGCTGCGGCTGCTCTGCCAGGAGGTCATGCCGCGCTTCAAGTGAGGGATGGCATGCAACGGGTTCTCTGGTTGGTCCTCGTTGCCCTGGTCGGCTTGACGGCATGTGCCGACAAGTACGCGCCTTTTACCTTCAAGGATTTTCCCGGCTACGATCCGCCGGGCCTCAAGGCGCCGGCCGATCCGCACCGAACGCCCGCGGGCTACGTGCCGTGAGGAGCGCGGGCCCTCTTTGCTGGGAGCGCGCCACTCCTAGCAATGATCAGCCGAGTTCTTTCTTCAGCTCGCCGACGATCCTGCTCCACTTGCTGACGCCGAACTCATTGGCGACGATCTTGCCGTTCCTGACCACCAGCCAGCGCGGCGTGCCGCTCTTGCGCGGCACCTGCTCGAGGATCGGCGCGAGATCGCCCGGCCAGTAGCGCGCCTGGTAGGCTTCCCTGAGCTTGGGCGGATCGACCTCGATCCACGTCACCTTCTTGTACTCGGGCGAGGCGACCCACCCCGCCTTGTACTTGTTCTTCCACTCCGTGCAGTAGGTGCAGTCCCACCCGCCGACATAGATCACCTTGATCGACGGGTCGGCATGGGCGGACGAAAACGCCGCCGACCCTGCAAGGCCGGCGGCGCCAACGACCACGGTTCGGCGCAGCATCATGCGCCAGAGACTACTCCACCTTGGCGCCCGATGCCTTGATGATCGGCGCCAGCCGCTTCTCCTCGGCGGCGCGGAAGGCCATGGTGTCGGCCGGGTTCATCCAGATCTGGGTGGCGCCCTGCTGCTCGAACGCCTTCTTCACCACGTCGGCCTCGAGCGCCTTCTGGGTGAGCGCCGAGAGCTTGTCGACCATCGGCTGCGGCACGCCGGCCGGCGCGCAGATGCCGCCCCACGAGGTGATCTCGTAGCCCGGCAGGTACTCGGCCATGGTCGGCAGTTCGGGCACCGAGGGATGGCGCTGCGCCGAGGTCACGGCGAGCCCGCGCACCTTGCCCGAGCGCATGAGCTGCAGCGGCCCCGGGATGTTGTCCCACATCACGTCGACCTGGCCCGCCAGCATGTCCTGGTAGGCCGGCGCGCTGCCCTTGTAGGGCACGTGCAGCAGGTTGACCTTGGCCAGGAGCTTGAAGAGCTCGCCGCTGATCTGCGGCGTGGTGCCGGGGCCCGACGAGGCGAAGGAGTACTTGCCGGGCTCCTTGCGCGTGATGTCGATCAGGTCGGGCACGGTCTTGGCCGGCAGGTCGAGCCGCGTCATGAGCAGGTTGGGCACCGACCACAGCATGGCGATGCCGGTGAAATCCTTGCCGGCGTCGAACGGCAGCTTGGCGTAGAGCGTGGGCGCGATGGCGTGGCTGGCAATGGTGTAGAGGCCGATCGTGTAGCCGTCGGGCGGCGAATGGGCGATGGCGTCGGCGCCGACATTGCCGCCCGAGCCCGCCTTGTTCTCGACGATGAACTGCTGGCCGGTCAGCTCCGACAGCTGGTGGCAGACGATGCGCGAGAGCGTGTCGGTCGGGCCGCCGGCGGGAAAGACGTTGATATAACGCACCGGCTTGTTCGGCCAATCGTCGACGGCACGGGCAATACCGGGCGCGATCATCGGCGCGGCCAACGCGCCGCCCGACAGGGCGAGAACGCGGCGACGCGGCAGGATCAACTTACTCATCGGTACGAAACCTCCACTGAACTTTTTCTTAGGCGCGGAGTTTACAGAAGGAGTGCGGCCGCGCATCCGCTGAATGCGGGCAGAAATGCGGCAGCACGCAACCTCTTTGCCGATCGGGAGTTTGTGCCTAATGGAATCGAGGCTCGTCTGGCAGAACGCCGGTGAACGCACCTACGTCCTCGTCCTCGATGCCGGGGAGGAGGCCTTCGCCGCCATCGCCGCGTTTGCCAAGGCGAGCAAGCTCGATGCCGCCTCGTTGTCGGCGATCGGCGCGTTCGAGAGCGCCACCGTCGGCTGGTTCGACCTCGCCAAAAAGACCTACAAGCCGATCGAGATCGATAGCCAGTGCGAGGCGCTGAGCTTGTTAGGCGACATCGCTCTGGGCGATGACGGCAGCGCCAGCCTGCACATGCATGCCGTGCTGGGCCTGAGCGACGGCACCTGCCGCGGCGGCCATTTCCTGAAGGGCATCGTGCGCCCGACTCTCGAAGTCACCATCGTCGAGACCCCGGCGCAGCTCCGCCGCCGCAAGCGCCCCGAGCTCGGTATCGCGCTGATCGATCTGTCCGCAAGTTGACGGCGGACAAGACCTCCTCCCCCGTCATACGGGGGTGGGTAGGGTGGGGGAAAGACGCAAAGATGATCTCTCGACGGAAGAGATCATGATCTGAAACCTTGAACGCCCGGCCTGTTGCTCTCCCCCTCCTGTATCCTCCCCCGTATGACGGGGGAGGAGATGAGGCGCATAGAGCGCGAATTCGACAGCTGTCCTGCCA
>JADHLS010000306.1 GCA_016780605.1 Reyranella sp. | reverse complement strand
CGTCTCGCTCAACATCAAGGACGGTGAGTTCCTGGTGCTGCTCGGCCCCTCGGGCTGCGGCAAGACCACGACCTTGCGCATGGTCGCGGGCTTCATCGAGCCGACGGCGGGCCACGTGAAGCTCGGCGGCAACGAGGTGACGCTGCTGCCGCCGTGGAAGCGTAACGCCGGCATGGTGTTCCAGAACTACGCCTTGTTCCCGCATCTCACTGTGGCCGAGAACGTGGCCTTCGGCCTGGAGATGCGGAAGGTGCCCAAGGCCGACATCGCGCGGCGCGTCGAGGAGACGCTGGCCCTGGTCCGGCTCTCGGGCTACGGCGCCCGCCTACCGCGCCAGCTGTCGGGCGGCCAGCAGCAGCGCGTGGCACTCGCCCGGGCGCTCGCCATCCATCCCGACGTCCTGCTGCTCGACGAGCCGCTGTCCAACCTCGACGCCAAGCTGCGCCAGGAGGTGCGGGTCGAGATCCGCGAGCTGCAGCGCAAGATGGGCCTCACCACCGTCATGGTCACCCACGACCAGGAGGAAGCCCTCACCATGGCCGACCGGCTGGTGGTGATGAGCGAGGGCTCGGTGCGCCAGGTCGGCAGCCAGCGCGACCTCTATGAGCGGCCGGCCGACCGTTTCGTGGCGGGCTTCGTCGGCCGTAGTACCTTCCTGGAGGGCTCGCTGGAGGCGCCGGGCCGCTTCCGCACCGATGGCGGGCTGGTGCTGCGCTGCACGGGCGGCGCCCCGGGCCGCGGGGTGCTGGCGCTCAGGCCCGAACGCATCGAGATCGGCCCCGCCGGGAGCCCCATCGCCGGGAGCCCGATCACCGGGAGCCAAGGCACCGGACTCGACAACGGCCTGCCCGGTACGGTGGAATTCGTGTCCTATCTCGGCGCCCTGATCGACATCCATGTGCGCCTGTCGCCGAGCGACAGGCTGGTCGCGCAGATCGCCAACCGCGAGGGCGGGTTCACGCCCGAGGTCGGCCAGCCCGTTCAGGTCGGCTGGCCCGCGTCGGCCGGCCAGGTGTTCAGCGAGTAGTTCCGGGGGGAACGGAGCCACTAACAGGAGGCAACAATGTCGAAGAGCTTCATGATCAACCGCCGCACCGCGCTAAGGGGCGCCGCGGCGCTGGCTGCTGGGACAGCCCTGCCGGGGTTCGGCCCGGCGTTCGCGCAGGACAACAAGCGCGTCATCGTCGGCACCTGGGGCGGCGACTATTCGCGCCTGCTGACCAAGAACATCGATGCGCCCCTCATGGTGCCCGCCAAGTGGGAGTGCGTGCACGCCGAGGAGAATGCGCCGCCGCGCAAGGCCAAGATGCTGGCCGAGAAGTCGCTGCGCCGAGGCACCGCCGACGTCCAGGGTCTCTCGTCGACCGACATGTTCGAGGTGAACGGCCAGGGCATCGTCGAGACCATCGACTATTCCAAGCTGCCGAATTCGAAGAACCTGATGCCGGCGATGAAGTATCCCTACGGCATCGGCCACATCTATTCGGGCAAGGTGATCCTTTACAATCCCAAGCTGATCTCCAAGGCGCCGGAAAGCTTCGCTGACACCCTGGATCCCGCCATGGGCAACAAGCTCGGCATCATCGACATCCAGTACCAGTACACGCTGATGGCGGCAGGCCTCGCCTCGGGCGGCTCGATGAGCAACTTCGACCCGGGCAAGGAGCGGCTGATAGCCTGCAAGAAGGCGGGCGCGCGCATCTATCCCTCCAACGAGGCCTTCGCCCAGGCGCTCAAGACCGAGGAGATCGCCTGCGGCATTATGTGGAAGGCGCGCGCGGTGCAGTGGCAGAACGCCGGTATCAGCGTGGAGACCGTGGCGCCCAAGGAGGGCGTGCCGATGTACGTCTCGGGCTTCGTCATGCCGAAGAACGCACCCAACAAGGAAGGCGCCTATGCCTGGCTCGACGCCATGATGGCGCCGTCGGCCCAGGAGGCCTTCGCCGTCGACATGGGCTACAACCCCACCGTCACCAACGCCAAGGTTCCCGACGACGTGCAGAAGCGCATCGGCTTCACGCCCGAGGAGCAGAAGCGCCTGGTCGACCTCGACTATGCCTACGTGGCCAAGAACGACTCGGCGTTCCAGGAGTGGTGGAACAAGTCGTTCAAGGGTTGATCTCAAGAGGATGACAGACACCGCACTCGCGCATGGCCCCGTCGTCGAGACGCGACGGGGCGAAGGCTGGACCTCAGCGGCGCTGGTGGGACCGGCGACGATCTTCGTCGCCGTGTGCCTGCTGGCGCCGCTTGCCATCCTGCTGCGCTACAGCCTGAACGACTTCGACGCGGCCAAGAAGCTGATGATCGAGGCGGTGACGGTCGCCAACTACATCAAGTTCTTCACCGATCCCTACTACACCGCCATCCTCTGGACGACCGTGCGCATCGCCGTGCTGGTGACAGCGGTCTGCCTGGTGCTGGGCTTTCCCCTCGCCTATGTCGTGGCGCGCACGCAAAGCCGTTTCAAGAACCTGCTGATCATCTCGATCGTGCTGCCGCTGTTCGTCGGCAATTCGGTCCGCGCGGCGGGCTGGATGGTGGTGTTCGGCAACAAGGGCTTCGTCAATGCGAGCCTGATGGGCATGGGCCTGATCAGCCAGCCGTTCGAGATCATGTTCACCGAGAAGGCGGTGGTGATCGGCATCATCGCGGTCAACCTGCCCTTCATGGTGCTGTCGCTGCAGAGCGTCATTGAGGGCATCGACCGTTCGGTCGAGGAAGCGGCCTTCAGCCTAGGCGCGCCGCCCGCCACCATGTTCTGGCGCGTGCTGTGGCCATTGGCGCTGCCCGGCATCCTGGCCGGCACCATCCTCACCTTCATCCTGGCGATGAACGCCTATGCCACTCCCTTCCTCTTGGGCGGCCCGCTGTTCAAGATGATGGCGCCCCTGATCTACAATCAGTTCACGCAGCAGTCGAACTGGCCGTTCGGCGGCGCCATCGCCTTCATCCTGATGACGGTGACCTTGCTGCTGACGGTGGCAGCCAACCTCATCATCCAGTGGCGGGCGAGGCGCTGATGGCCGACGACAATCGCCCGCGCCGCTATGCCGTGCTGATCGACGCCGACAACACCTCGCCGCGCATCGCTGCCGGCCTGTTCGACGAGATCGCCAAGTTCGGTGAGGCGAGCGTGCGACGCATCTACGGCGATTTCTCGAGCTCCCGCCTGCAGTCGTGGACCAAGATCCTGCAGAAGCACGCCATCGATCCCTACCAGCAGTTCGCCTACACCACCGGCAAGAATGCTTCCGACATCGCCCTGGTGATCGACGCCATGGACCTGCTGCATAGCGGCCGCTTCGATGGCTTCTGCCTGGTCTCGTCGGACAGCGACTTCACCCGGCTCGCCTCCCGCCTGCGCGAGGAGGGCGCCGATGTGTACGGCTTCGGCACACAGAAGACACCGGAGAGCTTTCGCCAGGCCTGCCGGCGGTTCATCTACACCGAGAACCTGTTGCCGGAGGCCGAGGCCTCGTCCGTCGCGGAAGGCCGCGCTGCCCAAGGCCGCCAGCCGCCCAGCGCCGCGGTGCCCATCCTGACCAAGACCTTGTCGCAGATGGAAACCGAGGATGGCTGGGTCAGTCTGGGCGGCGTTGGCCGGCGCCTCGCCAACGTCGCTCCCGACTTCGATCCGCGCACTTATGGCTGCGGCAAGCTCAGCGACCTGGTGCGCCAGACCGGTGCCTTCGAGATCGACCAGCCCGAGGGCCGCTCCATGCGCATCCGCGTCAAGCGATCTTCGCCCTCCCGATCACGACGCGCCTCGAGATAGAGTGTCGTCATGCATATCGGATTGATCGGCGGCATCGGGCCCGCCGCCACGGATCTCTATCATCGTGGCCTGATCGAGCGCCATGCGGCCTCCGGCATCCCGCTCGAGCTCACCATCGCCTACGCCCACGCGCCGACCATGGGTCAGAACATGGCAGACAAGCGGCCGGACAAGCAGGCCGAGATTTTTGCCCGCCTGATCCACCGCCTGAAGGCGGCGGGCGCCGTCGAAGCCGCCGTCACCTCGATGGGCGGGCACTTCTGCATCAAGGAGCTCGAGGCGATCTCGCCGCTGCCGCTGATCAACGGGCTGGACCCTGTCGAGGCGCATCTGAAGAAGAAGGGGCTGCGCAAGGTCGGCATCATCGGCACCCGCGCCGTGATGGAGAGCGGCCTCTACGGCAAGATCAAGTCAGCCGAGGTTCTGGCGCCCGAGGGCGACGAATTGGGCGAAGTCCACCAAGCCTACAGCACCATGGCGCAGAGCGGCCGCGTCACCGATCCGCAGCGCCAAACCTTCTTCGCCGCCGGCCGGCGGTTGGCATCGCGCGGCGCCGAGGTCATCCTGCTGGGCGGCACCGACCTCTTCCTGGCCTTCGTCGGGCAACAGCCGGGCTTTCCCGTCATCGACTGCGCCGACGTCCATGTCAGCGCGATCTACGAGCGGTCGTCGGCGGCCTGACCCTCACCCGCACTTCTGCAGAAGGTTGCGCGCCGCCATGTCGCCGGGCAGTACCTGCAGGGATTGCTCGAAGAACTGGCGGGCGCAGGCGGGATCATGGCGATGCAGGGCCTCGACGCCGGACTGCAGCAGGTCGCGCGTGCGCGCCTTGCCCGTGCGCTGCTCGGCGGGATCGTGCTGAAAGACCTCGAAGATCGTCACCGGGCGGGTCTTGCCCTTCACCACCACGACGTCGATGGGACGGATGTCGTAGGCCTTGCGATCGGCCAGGCTCTCGAAGGTATGCTCCGAGATCAGCAGGCCGACATGATAGGTCTTGGTCAGGCTCTCGATGCGCGAGGCGAGGTTGACGGCGTCGGAGATCACCGTGCCGTCCATGCGATGTTTCTCGCCGATCGTGCCCATCATCAGCGTGCCGGTGTTGAGGCCGATGCCGATGCCGATCGGTGACCGGCCGGTGGCGCGGCGCTCGGCATTGAAGGCGTCGAGCGTTTCGAGCATGGCGAGTCCGGCCCGCACCGCGTCGTCGGGCGATTCAAACAGCGCCATGATGGCATCGCCGATGTACTTGTCGATGAAGCCGTTGTGGTCGCGGATCACCGGCCCCATGCGCTCGAGATAGGCGTTGATGAAGGCGAAGTTCTCATCCGGCGTCATCGCTTCCGACAAGGTCGTGAAGCTGCGGATGTCGGAGAACAGGATGGTCATGGTCTTGAGCTTGTTGTCGCCCAGCTCGACGTCGACGATCGAGGGCTTGCCGACGATGGTGAGGAAAGCGTGCGGAACGAAGCGCTCGATCGAGATATTGGTATCCTTGAGGTCGGTGATGGTCTTGCGCACGGCGTCGCGCATCGCGGCGAAGCTCTTGGCGAGCTGGCCGATCTCGTCGCTCCGGTCGAGGTTGGCGATCTCCTGGTTGAGATCGCCCTGGGCGATGGCGCCGGCCTCCTCGCGCAGGTTGAACAGCGGGTCGAGCAGCTGCTTCTGCAGCAGTCGCGAGGCGATCCAGAACACGATCGGCATCAAGAGCGCCAGCACGATCAGCGAGCTCAGCAGCACCTGGATGACGGCCTCGCGCACCAGGCCGACGTCGTAGGTGATCTTGCGGATGACATGCTTCGCGGTCACTGGGTGCTCGGGTTGCTTCGCTGCCGTCGTGGGCTCAGCGCTGTAGACCGTAAGGTACCGGCCATCATCGCTGCCCACCTCCAGGTGGTCATTCTTGAGGACATGCTGGGCCAGCGCGGGATCGAGCTTCTGGCCGGTATGGATCAGCGACCAGGTGCCGGCCTGGTTGATCAGGAAGACGTCAAGATCCTTGACCGAGGGGTTCGAGCGCACCGGATCTGAGAGCAGTTCGTCAAAGAAGTAGCGCGCCATCCAGCCGTAGCCCGACGCATCCAAGGAGTTACGGACGTCGGTGGAAGTCTCGATGATGTAGTCCTTCCCCGTCGGACCGAAGTAGCTGTAGGTCTTGAGCTGGCCCGTCTCCTGGGAGATGTCGATGCCGTCGCTCATCACCTTCGCCGCACCGAACACTGAATCGAGGAACCGGGTGAACGGCCCTTTGGGGAAGGCGAGGTTCATGTCGCTCGGGAAGTTGGTCTGGAAGACCACGTGCGAGCGATTGATGAAATAGATGTGGTGCACATCGTAGCGCTTCACCAGCGCCGCCATCTCGGCCGCGGTGAGCTGGCTGGGATCGCGATTCATCGCCTCGAAGTCGGCCGCGATCAGCGGCAGGACCTCGTTCATGTGCGAGGTGATGCGTTCGTGCTGGTCGCCCAGCATCTCCTCGAACACCTTGAAGCGGTCGCTGAGGCTGGCCTCGATCTTGCGGATCTCCTCGACATGCCGCTTGGTGGTGAGCCGCCACATCGCAAGCGACGTCACGATGATGGCGCCGAGGCTCACCGCCACCATGACCGCGAGGAGGAAAAGCCCGGCCTTGCGCTTCATCGGTCAGGCCGTGCCCCAAACGGCGCGGGCGGTGTCGACGATCAGGCCGAGCTTGGCCCACTGGGTCTCCTCGTCGATCGAATTGCCGCCGGCCACGCTGGCGAAACCGCATTGCGAGGAAAGCGATAGCCGGTCGAGGTAGACG
>JADHLS010000305.1 GCA_016780605.1 Reyranella sp. | reverse complement strand
GCCATCGACACGCGCTTTAGGGACCTTCCGGCCGTTGCCGTCGAGAAAGCCAAGGTCTTCGTCCTCGACAGTCTCGGTGTCGGCATCGCCGGCTCCTCGGTCGAGGGCGGCGATGGGCTGATGCGGGTCGCGGCCGGCTGGGGCCAGCCCGCCGTGCCGGTGTGGGGTCGCGCGGCGCGCCTCTCCGCTCCTGCCGCCGCCTTCATGAACGCCTGGCAGATGCACAATCAGGAATATGACGGCCTGCACGAGGGCGCCGTGGTGCATGCGATGGCAACGCTCCTGCCCGCGGCCCTGGCGGCGGCCGAGGTGCGCGGCGGCGTAAGCGGCGCCGAGCTGATCACCGCGGTCGCCGTCGGCGTCGACATCGCCGCGAGCCTGGGCCTCGCCTCGCGCGCGGGATTCCGTTTCTTCCGTCCCGGCACAGCGGGAGGGTTCGGCGCCACGGCGGCCGCAGGACGTTTGCTCGGCCTCGACAGGGAGGCGTTGAAGGCGGCCTTCGCCTGGCAGCTCGCGCAGGCGAGCGGCACCATGCAGGCGCACGTCGAAGGCAGTCCGATCCTGCCGGCGCAGCTTGCCTTCAATGCGCGCGCCGCCGTCCAGTCCTGCGAATTGGCAAAGCTCGGCTTTTCCGCACCTGAAGCCGTCTTCGAAGGCCCGTTCGGCTATCTAAGCCTGTTCGAAGGAGACGCGGCGCTGGACCCGGTGCTGCAGAGCCTGGGCCGCGCCTGGCGCATCGCCGAATTCAGCCACAAGCCGTTTCCGGCGGGCCGCGCCACGCACGGCGGCATCGAGGGCGTCATGGCGCTGCAGACCAAACACGGCTTCACCGCCGCCGACGTCGAGCGCGTCGAGATCAGCGCACCGCCGTTGATCGTGCGCCTCGTCGGCCGGCCGCCGCGGCCCGAGGCCGGGGCAAGCTATACGCGCCTCTGCATGGCGTGGACGGTGGCCCGCGTGCTGATCAACCGGAAGATCGATCTCGCCGACTATCGCGGCGATGCGCTCACGGATCGCGCCACCTTGGAGCTAGCGCGTCGCGTCAGCGTGACGACCGACGACAACCCCGACCCCAACGCCCTGGTGCCGCAGCGCGTGGTCGTGCGCCTGCGCGGCGGTGCGGAGCTCTCGTGGAGCTGCGATGCGATGCTCGCCCATCCGACTCGTCCGCTTACGACGGAGCAGCACCTGGCCAAGTTCGCGCGCTGCCTCGACTTCGCCGCCACACCTCTGCCGGCGAATACCGGCGCACGGTTGATGGAGGCCGTCGACCGACTGGACGCGCTGGAAGATGTCCGTCTACTGGGACGTCTGGCTGCCGGACTCGCCTAGATCTTCGCGACGATCGCCACTGGACCGCCGCCTGGCGGGCCCTGGTGCTCGGCGCCGCCGGATACATAAAGCAACGTGTCGCCGATCACGCCCGCCAGCACGCCGCCGACCAGAGCTCGGGCGTGGCGCGTCGAGTGGATGTCGCTGTCGTCCAGCATGGTATGGCGCCGGCCGCGGATCTCGCCGCTGGGCGAGGCCTCGGCCTTGGCCAGCAGGGCGACGGTTTCGCCGCCGAGGCGCTTCAGGACCCGTCGAGCGGCGTCAGTGTCGATGGCGTCTTTCATGACCTCGTGGTCGATGACGAGATCGCCACCCCACCCTTGGGCATTGCCCAGCACGACGATCTCGTTGCGCAAGAGCTCGACACCGGCCGAGGTGCTGGCGACGCCCGAATGCAGGGACCAGTCGCGGCACACGGCGCTCTCGGGCGCGTCCTTGATCTCGCCCAGCGCCAGCGCGACGCCCAGCGCCGAGGCGCCGCGCGACAGGGCCATGGAGTAATAGGTGTCGTCGGTCGCCACCATGGCGCCGCGGCGTTCGGCCTCCTCGATGCGCTCCTTGGTGAGTAGCGGGCACTTGATCTGGACGAAGTGCACGTCGCCGGGCGAAGCGATGCCCGCGTCCCTCATGGCAGCGGCGACAGCCTCTGCCGTGGCATCGATCTGCGCTTTGCGGCCGATCTCCTCGGGCTTGAAGGCGCGCGTCAGGCCGACGCCGATAGCGAGCCGCGGCCCCGAGACGGCTTCATCCGTACTCTCGCGGCAGAACACCAGCAGATGCGGCGACAGCCCGCCCTCGGTGCCGCCCGACATGACGATGGCGACGC
The DNA here is from genome assembly GCA_016780605.1 of Reyranella sp. Lineage (GTDB taxonomy): Bacteria > Pseudomonadota > Alphaproteobacteria > Reyranellales > Reyranellaceae > Reyranella. The sequence continues at coordinate 4,411 of JADHLS010000305.1, read as the reverse complement.
GCGCCTCGACGTCAGTCAGCTGGCATTTCAGGCGCTCGGCCAGCAGCAGCTTCAGCGCCAGGGTCGCATAGCCGCGGGTGAAATCGTTGACGCAGCCATTGCCCTCGGTCTTGCCGACGATGGCGACGATGCTCGCAGGATCGACCTCGCCGCGGTCGATGGCGGCGGCAAGCGGCGCGGTGTCCTGCGGACCCGCCGTCGGCAGGCGCATTACTTTGGCGCGGCGGGTCATGCCGCCTTGCCGGCGTCGCTGCCGTGGCGTAGGCGGCGGCGACGCACCCAGGCGAAGGAGACCAGCGCCAGCGCGATCACGGCGAACGACACGCCGGTGGTCACCGTGCCCAGCGCGTAGAGCACCGGCGTGGTGACGTTGGTGGTCATGCCATAGATCTCGAGCGGCAGGGTGTTGAAGGTGCCTGCCGTGTAGAGGCTGCGCGCGAACTCGTCGTAGGAGAGGGTGAAGCCGAACAGGCCGACGCCGATCAGGCTCGGCAGCAGGATCGGGATCACGACAAAGCGGATGGTCTGCCACGAGGTGGCGCCGAGATCACGCGCCGCCTCCTCGTAGCGGCGGTCGAAGCGGTTGAAGACGGCGAACATGATCAGGAGCCCGAACGGCAGCGTCCAGGTGAGGTGCGCGCCGAAGGCCGAGCTGTACCAGGCGGTGTCCCAGCCGAGCACGCGGAAGAGCAGGCCGATGCCGAGGCTGATCAGGATCGACGGCACGATCAGGCTGGCGATGGCGAGATAGAAGATGAAGGCCGAGCCATGGAAGCGCGACCGAAAGGCAAGGCCTGCCGAGAACGAGGCAAAGACCGTCACCAGCATGGCGGCCAGGCCCAGCACCATCGAGCGTTGCAACGAGCCCGCGAAGTCGCCCACCATCTGCTTCTCGAACAGGTTCCCGAACCAGTGCAGCGACACGCCGTTCATCGGGAAAGTGAGGCCGCCCTGCGGCCCCTGGAAGGAGAGCACCAGGATGGTGAGCGTTGGGCCATAGAGGAACAGCACGAACAGCGCGAAAAACGCGGCGAGCAACCAGAAGGCGGGACCGCGGCGGCCGTTCACGTCACAGCTCCTTTCGGATGTCGACCAGCCGCATCATGGCGGCGACCGTGAGCAGCACCAGCAGCAGCAGGACCACGGCGTTGGCGGCGGCGGCGGGATACTGCAGCAGGGACATGGCGTTCATCATCATCAGCGACACCGAGGCGCTCTGGCCGCCGCTCATCATGCGCACCGTGACGAAGTCGCCCATGACGATGGTGACGATGAAGATCGAGCCGATGGCGATGCCGGGCTTGCAAAGCGGCACGATCACGGTCCACAGCGTCTGCCAGCCGGTGGCGCCGGCGTCGCGCGCGGCTTCGAGCAGGCTGCGGTCGATGCGGATCATCGAGTTGAAGATCGGCACCACCATGAACAGCGTGTAGAGATGCACGTAGGTCAGCACCACGGCGAAGTCGGAGAACAGCAGGAATTCCAGCGGCTCCCTGATCAACCCGAGCTGGATCAGCGTCATGTTGGCAAGCCCGTTGCGACCGAGGAACGGGATCCACGAGATCATGCGGATGACGTTGGAGGTCCAGAACGGGATGGTGCAGACCAGGAACAGCACGGTCTGCCAGGTCGCCGAGCGGACATGGAAGGCGAGGAAATAGGCCAGCGTGAAGCCGATCCCGAGCGTCAGCGCCCAGGTGATGATGGCGAACCGGATGGTCTGGCCGTAGGTCTGCCAGGTCACCGGCGACAGAACCAGCTCCTCGTAGTTCTGCAGAAGGAACGCCGGGATGATCTGCGTCGTGTTGTAGTCGAAGAAGCTCACCACGATGATCGTGGCGATGGGCACGACCAGGAACAGCAGGAACACAAGGGCGAGTGGAGAGACCTGCAGGTAGGCGGCCCAAGTGTTTGCGCGCTTCATGAAATGGCGAGGGCGCCGAGCAAGCGGCGCCCTCTCCTCTTATGCAACGAGGTTACGCCGCGATGAACGAGTTCCACTTCTGGACCATGTAGCGGTCCTCATCCATCACCGCGTTCCAGCAGGCGACGGCGCCCATGCGATCGTAGAACGAGCCGCCGTCGCGCACGGCGCCGGCCTTCTCGACGATCTGGCCCTGCGGGTTCTTGATGTCGCCCTGGGCGGGCTTGCCCTCCATCCAGAAACCCCACTCGTCGGGCGTCATGTTGGCCTTGGCCGTCTCGAGCACCGCCGAATAGTAGCCCTGGCGGTTGAGGAAGGCGCCGACCCAGCCCGACAGGTACCAGTTGATATAGTCGTAGGCCGCATCGAGCTGCGCGCCCTGCAGGTGCTTGGCGAGCGAGAGACCGCCGCCCCAGGCGCGATAGCCTTCCTTGAGCGGCTGGTAGGTGCAGGGGATGCCCTTGCCGCGCACCGCCGAGACCGCCGGCGACCACATCGACTGGATCACGACCTCGCCCGAGGCCATCAGGTTCACCGATTCGTCGAAGGTCTTCCAGAAGGCGCGGAACTGGCCGTCCTTCTTGGTCTTGATCAGGAAATCGATGGTCTTGTCGATCTCCGCCTTGGTCATGTTGCCCTTGTCGCCGTATTTGATGATGCCGGCCGATTCGCAGATCATCGCGGCATCCATGATGCCGATCGACGGGATGTTGAGGATCGACGTCTTGCCCTTGAACTTCGGATCGAGGATGTCCTTCCAGTACTCGATCTTGCGGCCGACCAGGTCGGGGCGGATGCCCAGCGTATCGGCGTTGTAGATCGTCGGCACGATGGTGAACCACTGGGTTGGCTGCTTGGCGAACTTGGTCGAGCCCGCACCCTCGACGAAGCTCACGGTGCTGGGCGCCGTTCCCTGGGCGATGACGCTGTCGGGCTTCAGCTTGCCGGTGGTGAAGATCGGCACGATCTTGTCGAACAGCTTGATCTTCTTGACGTCCATCGCCTGAAGGTTGCCGCCCGGGAACACCTTCTTGATCATCCAGTATTCGATATCGCCGATGTCGAAGGAGTTCGGCTGGGTGACGACACGCTGCACCACGGCGTCGGAGTCGAGCGCCGTCATCTGCAGGGTGATGCCGAGGTCGGCCTTGCACTTCTCGGCGATCTCGTTGATCGCCGACACGCCGGTGCCGCACTGGCGCAGCACGATGTTCTTGTTGTTCTGCGCCCAGATCGTCGGGAAGCCGGTGACGGCGCCGCTGCCCAGCGCCGCGCCGGCGACACCGGCGGCGCCCTTCAGGACGCTGCGGCGTCCGAATTTCCGATTACGAGCCATCTGACGTACCTCCTGCTTTACTGACGGCGCGGGGCCGTCCCCCTACTCTCTACTCAGAGCCACTCAACGTCCCAGGACATGCACGTCCTTGGGCGTCCACGACAAAACCACGGGCTGGCCGGGCGCCACCGGATTGGCGTCGAAGCGCGCCTCCGGCACCACGGCCGACAATGTCTCGAGACCGGCGACATCGACGCCGACCTGCACGGTCGAGCCGAGATACTCGACCGAACGGGTGACACCCGACAGCGACGTGGCATCGACCGGCGCGTTGCCGGGCTGCACCGTGATGCGATCGGCGCGGATCGCCACGAAGCTCGCCTCGCCCTTGGCGCGGGCGACGGCGGCGGGCAACACGTTGTGGCCGCCGATGAACCGCGCCACGAAGGCCGAAGCCGGCTTGTTGAAGACCTCGCGCGCGGTCGCCGCCTGCTCGATCTTGCCGTGGTTCATCACCACCACGAGATCGGCTAGCGCCATCGCCTCGTCCTGGCTGTGGGTCACATGGATGAAGCTGATGCCGAGCCGGGTCTGCAGCGCCTTCAGCTCCTCGCGCATCTTCACGCGCAAGAAAGGGTCGAGGGCGGACAGCGGCTCGTCGAGCAGCAGCACCTGCGGGTCGGTGATCAGCGCGCGCGCCAGCGCCACGCGCTGCTGCTGGCCGCCCGAAAGCTGGGCCGGCAGGCGGCCGGCGAAGGGCTCCATCTGCACGCGCTTCAGCATCTCCAGCGCCTGGGCGCGGCGCTTGTCCTTGTCGACGCCGCGCATGCGCAGGCTGAAGGCGACGTTGTCGGTGCAGTCCAGATGCGGGAACAGCGCGTAGCTCTGGAACATCATGGCCGTGCCGCGCGCTGCCGGCGGCAGGTGGGTGATGTTGTCGGAGCCCAGGATGATGTCGCCGTCGGTCGTCTCCTCGTGGCCGGCGATCATGCGCAAGGTCGTGGTCTTGCCGCAGCCGGAGGGTCCGAGCAGGCAGCAATAGGACCCGGCGGGGATCTTCAGGCTGACATTGTCCACCGCTAGGGTCTCGCCGTAGCGCTTGGTCACGGCCACCAGTTCGACGTCGGGCTTCGTTGCCATCGTGCCTCCGGGAAGCAAGCCCCATGCCAGCACTGTAAAATAGCAGAACGGACCATGGCGCGTGTCTTGCT
>JADHLS010000304.1 GCA_016780605.1 Reyranella sp. | reverse complement strand
CGTGCCCTACACGCCGGGCGGCGGCGCCGATACGACGGCGCGCCTGATCGCGCCCAAGCTTCAGGAAGCGCTCGGCCAGACGGTGGTGGTCGACAACAAGCCGGGCGCCGGCGGCACGATCGGCGACGACATCGTCGCCAAGGCCGCACCCGACGGCCACACGCTGCTGATCGGCGCCTTCGCGCACGCCGTCAATCCGTCGCTGATGGCCAAGATGCCGTTTCGCACGCCCGAGGATTTCGCGCCGATCTCGCTGCTGGTCATCGTGCCCGAGCTGCTGGTGGTGACGCCGTCGTTTCCAGCCAAGACGGTGCAGGAGCTGGTAGCGATGGCCAAGGCGGAGCCGGGCAAGCTGTCCTATGCCTCATCGGGCAATGGCAGTGCCCAGCATCTCGCCGCCGAGCTCTTCAAGCTGCGCACGGGCACCGACATCCAGCACGTACCCTACAAGGGTGGCAGCCTCGCGGTGGCCGATGTGGCCGCCGGCCACGTGCCGTTCTATTTCGGCAACATGACCGCGGCGTTGCCACAGGCGCGCGCCGGGCGGGTGAGGGCACTCGCCGTCACCAGTCCGCAGCGCTCTCCAGCCGCGCCGGAGGTTCCGACCATGGCGGAGGCGGGGGTCAGCGGCTGCGAGATCTCCGAATGGAACGCCTTGCTGGCTCCGGCTGCCACGCCATCGGCCGTGGTCGAGCGCCTTCACGCCGAAGTCATCAAGATCATGGCCATGGAGGACATCAGAGCCAAATTCACCGATCTCGGCGCCCAACCCGTCGCATCGACGCCAGCCGAGCTCGCAACTTTCCAGCGCGGCGAGATGACCAAATGGGCCGAAGTCGTGAAGGTTGCGAAGATCACGATCGAATAGGGACGACTTGAAACCGGCACCGCTGCATCACCATGTTTCTGTCGCCCTTTGGAACATGGATGGAGGCTGTAGTGCTTGGAACCAAGCGGACAATTCCATTCTGGCGCTCCAAGCGCCCGCTGCTGGCCCTTGAGCGGGCCTTGTCGCCGCTGAGGCAACTCAGCGGCAAGGGTGGATTGATGGCGCCCTCGCTCGTCGTGGCTCGCGCGCGTGGCCGCTTGCAGGTCGAATCGAAAAAGAAGGGTCGATTCACCGAAGGCTGAGCATCAGCGAATGCCCGAGGTCGCGAACGCCGACACCAACTGGCGTTGCGCCACCAGGTAGAGAAGCACGACCGGCAAGGCAGCCAAAAGAGCCGTGGCCATCAGCGGACCCCATTCGCCGCCTTGTTCACCGGTCGTCGCAAACAGCTTCAGGCCGATCGAGAGCGTCTTATGCTCGGTCGCATCCAGGATGAGGTGCGGCCAGAGATAGAGGTTCCAGGCGCCGAGGAACGACAGCACGGCCATGGCCGCCACCGCGCCCCAGATATTTGGGAGGGCGATTGTGAGCATCTGGCGCCACGGCCCGGCGCCGTCGATGCGGGCGGCCTCGAAGAGCTCCCGTGGTAGCGCCTTGAAGGCCTGGCGAAGGAAGAACACCACGAAGCCACAATGGCCGACCGCCGGCACGATGACGCCGGTCAGCGTGTCGTACAGGCCGATGCTCGCCACCGCGACGTAGGTCGGCAGCAGGGTGATGACGTAGGGCACCGTCATGGTCCCTACCACCAGGGCGAAGGCGGCGTCGCGGCCACGAAAGCTCAGGACACTGAAGGCGAAGCCTGCCGGCACGGCGAGCGCGAGCTTGCCGAGGGTGATGGCGCCCGCGACCACCACGGAGTTCACGAACCAGGTGCCGACCGGATGCAGCCGGAAAGCTGCAGCGAAGTTGCCGAGCGTCGCATTGTCGGGCCACAGCGAGAGCGTCGCGCGGAACACGTCGTGCGATGGCGCAAAGGCCGTGCGCACCATCCACAGCAGCGGGAAGAGGGTGGCCGCGCAGGCAGCGATGAAGGCGGCATGCAGGGCAACCTGGCTGGTCCGCCGGCGGACGATGGCGGAAGTGGGCGCCGCGTCGACGGCGATGCGCCGCGGCAGGGCAACAGCATCAGTCGTAGTGGACATGCCGCTCCCCGAACTGGAACTGCGCCCAGGTGACGCTGGCGACGATGGCGGCGATCAGCACGGCGACGGCTGCGGCCTCGCCGAACTGGAAGTGGCGAAAGCCGCGCTCGTAGAGGAAGTAGAGAAGGTTGCTCGAGGTGCGGTAGGGCCCACCCTCGGTCAGCACGTCGACCGCGCCGACGATCTCGTCGAGCACGACAATGATCGTGGTGACCAGGGCGAAGAACAACGCCGGCGAGATCAGCGGCAGCTCGATGTCGATGGCCTGGCGGATCGCGCTCGTGCCGTCGATGCGCGCGGCCTCCGTCACGTCGGTCGGTACATTGGCCAGCGCGGCGAGGAAGATCAGCAGGTTCAGCCCGAAGCTCTTCCAGAAGGCGACGATGATGACGCTCCAGATCGCCAAGGAAGGATCGCTCAGCCAGCGCTGTGGCGCGAGGCCGATCGAGCCGCCCAGGGTGTTGAGGAAGCCGACCGTGGGATTGAACAGCCACAGCCAGACGACGGCGGCGACCGGGAAGGAGAGCACCGATGGCGCGAACAGCGCGGTGCGATAGAGGCGACCGATCGTCTTCGCCTTCACGCGGACGAGCGCGAAGGCGAGCACCAGCGGGATGCCGACCTGCAGGGGGATCAGCGCGGCGAGGTAGAGGCCGGTATTCCCCAGCGCGAGATGGAAGTCGGGATTGGCGAGTGTGCCGCGATAGTGGTCGAGGCCGCGCCAAGTGGCCTCCTGGCGCAGCAGGCTCCAGTCGAAGAACGACAGGCCCAGCGTCGACGCCATGGGCAGCCAGACGAAGACAATGGAAGCGGCGACCGCGGGTCCGGCGAACATCCAGGGCGATGCGCCGAGGCGCCGCCACGCAGCCATCATGCCATGACCAGCTTCTCGACGGCCTCGCGGTCGGAACGCAAGCCTTCGGGAACGGACACCGCGCCGTTGACGATCTTGGTGATCCAGTCGATGTGCACCGTGAGCGCCTCCAGCCCACGGGCGCCGGGCCAGATGGTCTCGCTGGTCAAGCCACCTTCCATCTGTGCCTGCGCGGCCTCGTTGCCGGGCCGCACCGGGATGTCGTTGGTGGTGACGTTGAGATAGCCGGTCTCCAGCCAGATCTCGAAGCCCTCCTTGCTCGAGACGAACTCCATGAACTTGTAGGCGCCGTCCTGCTGCTCCTTCACCTTTGAGTAGACGGCCAGCAGGTTGCCGCCCGAGTTCATGCGCCGCGGGTGGCCGGCGAGACCGGGCATCTGGATGAGGCGCAGGTCGAACTTGGCGGCCGAACGCACCACCGACTGGCGCGCCGAGGACGAGGCCATGACGCCGATCGCGCCGGCCTGGAAGGCCGCCACCATCTCCGGGATGGTCATGACGCGCCACAGGTTGTCGCGCCTGGGCTGGACGAAGGCCTCGATGCCTTTCACGGCGGCGGCGCTGTCCATCGCCGGCTTGCTGTCGGCGTCGATGACGTCACCGCCGGCATTCTGGATGAAGGCCTGCGGCAGCCATTCGTTGACCTCGTAGCAGAGACCCTGCTTGCCGGTCTTCTCCTGGAGCTGGCGCACCATCGGATAGAGCTCTTCGACGGTCTTGGGCGCGGCGGCGGGATCGAGGCCGGCGGCCGCCCACAGCGACTGGTTGATGTAGACGACCGGGGTGCTCATCGACCAGGGCAGGCCGATCGGCACGCCGCTGACCGCGGCGAGCGGCCGGACCTGCGGGCGGAACTTGGCGAGCAGAGCCTCGGCGCGCTCGGGCCCGAAGATCTGGCGAAAGTCCTGGGCGCCCAGCGTCTTGCGTGCGAAGTCACCGAGCTTCCAGCCCGTGGTCATCATCGCCGGGCCGCGACCGGCCGCGATCGAGGCCATCGCCTTCTGGGTGATGGTCTCGTAGGTCGTGCCGTCCTGGCGGCTCACCACCGTGACTCCCGTGCCCTTGTCGTTGAAGGCCTTGATCAGCTTCTGGATCGGATGGTCGGCGCCTGACCACAGGTGGACCAGGTCGACCTTGACGTCGTTGCCGAGCGATTGGCGCGGCAGGACGGCCGGGGCGGCGAGCGCCGCAGCCCCCAGGATCAACGGACGGCGGCTGATGGCGCGGGACATCGCGATCTCCAGGCAACGAGGTACGGACCGCAGTCGATGTGAGCCGCGCCGATGTCAGGAAAGTGACCGACAGATGAGCGTTTGGTTTCCGGCCTGTGTACGGGTGATCTCTACTTCTGCGGTCCGGACAGCGAGATGTCGCGCTCGGCGCGGAAGACGTTGCTGTAGAGATTGGCGATCCAATGCCGGCCGCTCGACGTGACGTTGAGGTAGCGGATGGCCGTCTGCACGTGTGGCGCCACGCAGTTCCAATAGAACTTCGGATAGAGGTTCACGAGGTCGGCGGGCGTGTTGTAGCCGAGCTGCCGGTTGAGGCCGATCTCCTCGAATTCCAGATAGAGCGCGTTCGCCTTGCGGATGTAGTGGGGATCGCCGAGCTGGCCGATCAGGTCGGCCGCGCGCACCAGGGCGGGTTCCTCGTCCAAATTCTCACCGGGGGCTGGGATGGTGGCGGGAAAGCGGGTGCCCTCGACCGCCTTCGCGATCCGCTCGCTGTCCAGTCGCGCCATGCCGACGATGCGCTCCAGCACATACATCTTCGACCGATCGACATGGTAAGGAAGCATCGCCGCGTCGGACGAGCCACGCGGCAAGACCACCTTCTGGCCGGTCGTCGTCACGACGTAACCGCCTTCGTCGTCGCCACGGAACAGGCCGCGCACATAGCCGATGTCGTGCGTCAGGCAGGCGATGATGACGGTGGCGTAATCCTCGGCTGGCATGTGGGTGTGCAGCGCTCGGCCGCGCATGATGTCGTGGCCGGCTAGCGTCACCAGCATGGTGTGCTCGACATTGTGGTAGAGCGCATCGCTGTTGCCGATGCATTCCAGCGCGATGCGCGCGATCGACGGCACCATCTCGACCAGGCGCTCTTGTGCCGAGCCGAATCGGCGGCGCATGTAGCTACCCAGGAAATCGCCCAGCGCCTCGGCGGCGAGCTCCGGAACCGTAAACATCGCGCGACGGTAGCGCCGCGGGATGACGAATTTGCTACGTCGACACGCCGAAGAAGCGGCTTTGTCATCCTGAGCGCAGCGAAGGATGACTGAGATCTGTGGCTTCTCTTCAGATTGCGCGCGTCACCGTCTCCGAGCCGCCACCCCAGATCGGCAGGTAGGTCATCTTGTAGCCGGCGCCGCCGGTAAGGATGGGATGGATGGCGTCGGCCGAGCGCGCGACACCCCCACCTGCGTTCTGGCCGTGCTCGAAGACGTAACGCTGCACGCGCAAAAGGTCCCACCCGTCGTGGCGGGCGATCTTCTCGGCCATCTCCAGCGGGAGCAGGAAGACCTGTTCACCGCGTTCGTTCTTGCGATGCGCGCTCGACATCACGATGCCGGCGCGCATGCCCTCGACGATCGGCGACAGGATGGCCTCGGGCGTGGCGCCTTCGCCGTCGCCGGGCAGCACCTCGGCGGTGCCGGAGACCCCCATCACGGTGATGGCGCTGGCATCGGCGCCGAGCCCGCGGCGCGCCGTCAGGGTGGGGAAGGGCCCGTCGTTGCGCTCGGCGAAGCAGAACGTGTACTTGCCGGGCTGGCCCATGGTTGCCATGTCGCCGACCTCGGCGCGTGCGCCGCCGATATTGCGGATGCAAAGCTGCAGCGCGCGGCCGATGCTGGCGTTGGCGCGGTTGCCCGGTCCTAGGCAGTTGGTGCCGGCATTTATGCCGAGCTTGCGCGCGATCGGACCGTGTACGCAGAGCGCGACGCAGGCCGTGCCGGTGGTCGTGGCAATGCCCAAAAGGTTGAAGTCGGGCTCGAGCGTCGCCGCGGCGGCGGCCAGCACCACCGGCAGCTCGGCCGGCACGCAACCAGCGATGACGCACTGATAGGCGACGGCATCGGGCGAGATGTCGCCGAACATAGGCGGCATCATGCCTTGCGACTCGCCGCGCGCGGAGAGGCCGCCCACCATGGCCTCGAGGCGCCGCTTGGTCGGCGGCACCAGCGGCAAGCCGTCCGACAATTCCGCGTCGGCCAGGATCTGTTGTGCGCTCTCCCAGCCGGTCGATTCATCGACGACCGGCCAACCGCACCATTCCGTCATTCGCGGCCGCTCATCCGGCGATGCGGACGCAGGACACCGTCGTGCCGCCGAACGACGGGATGAAGGCCGAGTGCTTGCCCGGCCCGCCGGCCACCGTGATGTGGATGTCCTGCGGGGAGCGGCCGATGGTGAACCAGTCGCCGTCCGGCATGTGGCCGGTGCTGGTGTAGGTGTCCTGGTTCTCCTTGGAGATGCGCGAGACGTGGATGCGCGAGCGCTTGAACAGCTCGTCGCGGATGCTGTCGATGGTGTAGCCGTCGCGCTTCAGGGTCTGGGCATGCTCGGGGCCGATGATCACCAGCATCGGGCCCTTGCCGTAGACAGTGTTGGCGCCGGGCGTCGACATCGAGCCGGCGAAGGTCGTGAGCAAGCCGTCGCCGGTCGTGCTGCCGTGGTC
>JADHLS010000303.1 GCA_016780605.1 Reyranella sp. | reverse complement strand
CGCCGAGGCGCCAATCGACGGCGGCACGATCGACCTTCAACGCCGCGACACCCGTGGCCAGCACGGCGGCGACATCGAAGCCGGCAATGAAGCGGCACACCACGGTCTCGGACACGGTCCGGCCGTGGCGCGGTGGGCCGGCATCCCACTCGACCGTGGCGACGCCGGACTCGTCGCGGCCGGAATCGCGCTCGGACTCGCGGCCATAGTCGCTGCCAGGATCGCCGCCAGCCGTGTGCTCGAGTTCGGCCGCTCTCGACCTCGCCAGGACGCCACGCTTCATGGAACTCTCCGCAAGGATGAAACGGCCGTCGCGCGGCCGCCATCGACATAGGCGTGATTGTCCATGCTGCCCGCATGCGGTGTTGTGATCATGCTGGGACGCCTCCAGGCGTCCTGTGATCATGCTGAGACTGTGGCGTTCTATGCGGCAGCCTGCGCTTCGGCGCAGGCCATCACCTTGGATGCGAAGAGTTGTGGCGTCCGTGATGCGACGAAACGTGCGGCGGATGACGGGTCGATGAAACGCTGCGGACCGTCCTCGACCATGCGCACGATCTGCGCGGCGAGGCTCGACGCGTCGGAGGAGTCGGCGACCAGACCGAGGTGATGGTCGCGCGTGAGCCGACCGACCAAGCCGAAGGCCTGCGCCAGCACCGGACGTCCAGCCCGTGCGGCCCACAGCAGCACGCCGCTCGATCCCACGAAGCGCTGATAGGGAGCGAGCACGACGGCGCTCTTGCACACCAGCGCATCGAGCTCCGCCTCGCCGAGGCGGCGGTCGTCGATCTGCAGCCAGGCCTCCGGCCGTTCACGCGCGAGCAGCTGGCGGCGCGCTTCGATGGCGTCGCGGATCTGCGGGTCGACACGGCCGGCAAAACGCACGGCAACCCGCCGGGCCACCGCCGGCGGCAGCAATCGCAGGGCGTCCAGCACCATCAGCGGTCCCTTGCGCTCGGTGAGGTAGCCAAAAAGCAGGAATGTCACGCGGTCCGGCGGTGGCGCATCGTTGGGCGACGCCGGCGATGGTGCGGCGCTCGCGGGATGGGCGGGATCGGGCACGTCATGGACTTTTTTCCCGCCGCCGTAACGCGCGAGGGCATGCGCGGGAAAGAACGGGTCCAGCGACAGGATGCTGGACACGGCGGGATTGCGCAGCATCAACCGGTACAGCAGGTCCTTGCGCAGATCGCGCAGCCGCTCGGCGAAGGCCGGTCGGTAGTCGCCGAGGGAGGCGTAATGCACGGACGGCCGGAACAGGATCCCGGCGAGCGGCTTGCCGCGCGCCCTGAGGCCGAATGCCAACGGCAGGCTGAGGAGGTCGAGGCACAGGAAGAAGCCGACATCGGCGCCGCTGCGCTGCAGGTAACGCCGCATGGTCCACCAGCGCGCGAACGCCGACAGTGAAAGGGAACGATGTCCGCACAGCCGGACTTCACTCGGCTTCATGGCGATGAAGCGGATGCGGCCGTCGGTTACTTGCGGCAGGGTGCGCGACAGCGCGGCGCACAGGGCGGCCGGCGCCAGCACCGCGATCGACGCTGCGCCCTCATTGGCGGCGACGAAGTCGACCAGATGCTGCAGCCACTCCTGCGAATGGCCTTCGACATCGGGCTCGAAGACGAGAACTTCGCGCGGGCCGGCTTGGCGTGCCGGGACTTCGCTCACTGCAGCACGACCCGGCGCCTTACTTGGCGGCGACGACGGCATCGAGCCGGTCCATCAGTTGGCCGAGGATACGCGGCTTGGCGTAGTGCGCCTCGACGAACTCGCGACCGCGGCGGCCCAGCTCCTGGCGCAGGCGGCTGTCGTCGGCGAGGCGGATGACGGCCTCGGCGAAGCTCGGCGCATCGTTGGGCGGGACGCAGAGGAACGCGCCGCTCTGGCGCTGCAGGCGCCACAGCACGCTGTCCGGCAGCGCCGTAGCCACGAAGGGCCGACCGACAGCCATGATATTGAACACTTTGGAGGGCACGGCGAAGGCGGCAGCGTCCGGACGCTGCGGCACTAGATGGATGTCGCCGGCCGCCAGGGCCGCGCCCAGCGCCTCATTGGGCTGCAACTCGGCAAGCTGGATGTTCGTGAGACGGTGCTTTCTGATTTGCTCCAGCAGATCGCCCGCCTGGTTGCCATTGCCGCGAAGCACGATCTCGATATCCACGCGGCGCTCAGCAAGCTCGCGCGCAAGCGCTACGACCTGGCCCAGTCCCTGCTTGCGGCCGAGGTTGCCACTGTACAGGACCTTCACGCTGGATCGCGCAACGGCCGGGGCGGCCTGGATCTGGTCGGTGTCGACCCACAGCGGAATGACCTCGATGGGAACCGTCACGCCGATACCGCGCAGCTGATCCTTCATCTCGGCGGACAGCACGGCGACGAGGTCGGTACGGTTGAGGATGGCGCGTTCGCACGCACGCATCGCGCCCGCCGTCCGGCCGCCGCCCACCATGCCAAGCTTCTCGGCAAGGCCTGACTGGATGTCGTGGACGATGGCGACGCAGACGCCGCCGCGGCGGCGCGCCGCCACACCCAGCGCCACGCTCAGGATCGAGGGGCAGAGCGCCAGCACCACGTCATGCCGACGCAGCCGGCCGCGCGCCAGGTCGAACAGGCCGCGCAGCAGGAACTCCGCCTCGTTGGCCATGCGCGCCATCGCCGACGTCGCCCGCGGCGGGCCGACCCCCAGGCGCAGGACGTCCACGCCGCACACCGTCTCGTTGCGGCAGCGGCCGTCGCGATAGGCGGGAAACACCTCGTCGTGCGGATAGTGCGGCAGGGCGGTCGCCACGGTCGTTGGCCGCCCATGCGCGGCCAGCCATTCGGCGATATCTGTGCTGAACGGAGCCGAACCGATCAGCTCCGGCCAGTAGTAGCGTGTGACGAACAGGACAGGCGCTTGCTCGGGCATGATCAGGCGCGCGCTCCCGTGCCCGTGCTGCGCTTGGCCTCGAAGAAGGGATCGCCGTAGGAGTACTGGCGATACTGCTTGGAGACGACGCGCGACATCACCACGCCGGCCACGTCGCCCTGGGCATCGACGATCTGCTTCAGCGCCTCGAGCACGGCCTCCTGCCGCGTGTGACCCCAGCGCACGACGAACACCACTTTCTCGACCAGGCGCGACAGCGCCAGCACGTCGGCCGTGACCAGCGCCGGCGGCGTGTCGAGGATGATGAATTCGTAATGCTGTTCGAGCGCGTCCAGCAGATGGCGCATGCGCTCGGAACTCAGCAGATGGGCCGAGCGCGGGCTCCAGGGGCCGGCCGGCATGACGTCGACTCCCGAAAGGGCATCGTGATGGATGGTGTTCTCGAGCTCCGAGGTGCGGTCGACCAGCAGGCTCGCCAGGCCGTCGCGATTGGAGCAGCGGAAGATCTGGTGCAGCTTCGGGCTGCGCCAGTCGCAGTCGATCAGCAACACACGCTTGCCGTTGCTGGCGAGCAGGCGTCCGAGCGAGGCCACCATCACCGACTTGCCTTCGGCAGGCGTGGACGAGCTGATCAGGATCGTCTTGGGCGAGTTGGCCGCGTCCGACAGTTCGACGCCGATATGCAGGCGGCGCAGGGCCTCGCTGTAGGCGGAGGTCGGCTGGCGCAGCACCTGCATCGCGGGCTGCCCACGACCCTGGACCTGGGGCACCATTGCCATGACCGGCAGGCCGGTGAGGGACTCGATCTGGTCGGCGCGGCGGAACGTATGGTCGCCGCCCTCGCGCAGCAGGGCGATGGTGATGCCCATCATCAGGCCGCCGGCGACTCCCAGCATGGCGATCAGCGCCTTGGGCGGATAGGACGGGGCCTGGGCCGGGGCGGCGGGCGATACCAGCTTGGCGTTGGCCTGCAGGATCGCCTCGGCGCCGGTGCTCTGCTTGGCGCGCAGCAGCATGGCCTCGAGCAGGTTGCGGTTGACGGTGGCGTCGCGCTCCAGCGCCTCGAGTTCGATGGAGTTGGTGTTCACCGATCCCATCTGCTTCTTCAGGCTTTCGAAATTCTGGGAAAGCGCCTGGTAGCGGGCGTCGGCGGTGCGCGCTTCGCGTGCCAGGCCGTCGACGATCTTCGCGATCTCGGCGCCCACGCGAGCCTGGATATTGCCGACCTCCGAGCGGGCATTGACCATCGAAGGATGACGCGCGCCGTAGGTGGCCTGCAGCTCTGCGGCCTTGCGCTCGGCATCTGCCTGTTGCGTCTTCAGCGCGGCGATCAACGGCGAGCGCAGGACCTCGGGCACGCTCTCGCTGTTGAGGCCGCCCTTGCGCAGCTCCTGGGCCTCCTTGAGCCGCGAATCGGCCTCCGCCTTTGCGGTCTGGGCCGCCAGCAGCTGGGTATTGAGCTCGGTGAGCTGCTGGGCAGTGACGTTACCGTTGCTGCCGTTACCCTTGTAGAGATCGTGGCTGCGGCGGTAGTCCTGGACCGCCTGGTCGGACTTGTTGACCTGTTCGCGCAGCTCGGTGACCCGGCCGAGCAGGAACTTGTCGACGCGGTCCATCTGGTCGATCTTGTCGCGGCGCTGATACTCGAGGTAGCGCTCGGCCAGTGCATTGGCGATGGCGGCGGCGGTCGCGGGGTTGCGCGCATCGGCCTTGATGCTAAGCACATGGCTGCGGCCCAGCGTCGACACGTCGACGTGGCCGAGCAGGGCGTCGATGGTGCGGTCGTCCCCGGTGCCTTCCTTGATCGGCTCGACCTTGGTGGTCGAGGCCTGGCGGTCGAACCAGTTGCGTACCCACGCCGGCACGAGCTGCTGCAGGTCGAGACGCGCCCAGAAGGACGGACGCGCCAACTCGGGATTGAACTCGGGGTTGTCGCGCAGCTTCAGCTGATCGATCACCTGCTTGGCGATCAGGCGCGACTGCAGGATGAAGCCTTCGTTCTGCACGCGTTCGGCGTCGGGGCTGACGTCGGCGACGATCGATTCGACGTTGGGGAGCCGTGGGCTCTGCACGCCCACGAGAACGCGCGCCTCGGAGACGTAGTAGGAAGGCATCAGCCACGCGGCGAGCACTGCGGCGGAGCCGATCACGAGCGTGCAGCCTGCGATCAGCAGGCGATGGCGCCAGAGCTTGCGCAGGGTCTCGAGGAAGTTCTGCTCCTCGGCAGGCATCGCAAGACGCGCCACCGGCTCGGGCACCACGACATGCGGTGTTGCCGGGACTGTCCGTAGCGCCACACGCCGACGGGCCGGTGGGGAAGCGTCATGCGCATATGCCATTAGAAGTACCGTTCCTTGATCTCGACGGTGTCACCCGGCCGGAGCTTGGTTTCGGGCGTTGCGGCGACCCGCACCATTCGGCCGTTGGCGTCGAGGCGCTTGAGGTAAAGATTGTTCTGGCGGGCCCGGTAGGTGTACCCGCCGGCCATGGCGACGGCCTGGAGCACCGTCATGTCGGTGACATACGGGTAGTTGCCCGGCTTCTGGACCTCGCCGATCACGTAGAACGGCCGGCGCGTGATGACCTCGGCGCTGACGCTGGGATTGCGCAGGTAGTCGGGGTCGAGCCGCGAGGCGATCGTCTGCTGCAGTTGAGCGGTCGTCATGCCGTTGGCGTCCACATTGCCGATCAACGGGAAGGCCAGCACGCCGTTGCCGTCCAGCGTGTACTCGCCGGTCAGCGTCGGCTGGCCGAACACGATGATGCGGACGCGATCGCTGGCGCCCAGCCGGTAGTCGGGGTCGCGGCCGCTGGCGCCACCGGGCCGGCTACTGCCGCCCGGCACGTTGGTGGGCGCGAGGTTGAGGCTGCCGCCGGTGGCGTTGGTGTCCTGCACGATCGGGGTGGGATCGCTTTCGCAGGCGGCGAGAGCGAGCATCGCGACAAACAGGCTGCGACGACGAAGAGGGGCCAGGGGTTGGGGGGTTAGAGAGGAGGAAGCATCTGCCGACATGTCATCACCCGTGGGTAAAAGTGGCTCCGCCTGCCCCCCGGCGCGCCGAAGGCAAGACGACGAGCCTTCATCAAATAATCGTTGTCCCGCATGCCCCGGTGTGACCAATCCGGGGCTTCGAAATCGCGGCCCAATGGCCCATGCGCGGGCTCAAGCGCGCCCATAGCTGTCGGACACGCGGACGATGTCGTCTTCGCCGAGATACGGCCCCGATTGCACCTCGATCAGCTGCAGCGGCAGCTTGCCCGGGTTCTCCAGGCGGTGCTCGGTGCCGATCGGGATGTAGACCGACTCGTTCTCGCGCACGAGCATGCGCTCCTCGCCGCGCTGCACGATCGCCGTGCCGTGGACGACCACCCAATGTTCGGCGCGGTGGTAGTGCTTCTGCAGGCTGAGCTTGGCGCCGGGCTTGACGGTGATGCGCTTGACCTGGAAGCGCTCGCCGGCATCGACCGACCGGTAGTGGCCCCACGGCCTGTGGCATGTGACGTGCTGCTGCGATTCGCTGCGGTTCTGGCCGCGCAGCCGGGTGACGATGCCGGAGACTTCCGTCGCCGCATTGGCGTCGGCGACCAGCACGGCATCGTCGGTCGCGACGACGACGACATTGTCGAGGCCGACGGCGGCGACCAGCCGGCCTTCGCTGCGGATGTAGGAGTTGGTGACGCGCTCGGCGAGCACGTCGCCCTGCAGGACATTGCCCTCGGCGTCGGCCGAGGCGATGTC
>JADHLS010000302.1 GCA_016780605.1 Reyranella sp. | reverse complement strand
CGGTCCTCCTGCGAACAGTATGCGTTGCCGGTGTGACGTTGCGATGTCCCTCGATCAGCCGGCCGGGGGCCGGTCGCCGCTACGGGCGAACACGCCGCTGGCGTGCACGATGCGCTCGCCGTCGCGCATGAGGTAGCAGTTGGCGAAGGCGAGCCGGCCGCCCACCTTGTGCACGTCGACATGCGCTTCGACCCAGTCGCCGATCCTGGCGGAGCCGGCGAAGTCGGTCGTGATGCTGGCCGTCGTGATCATCAGCCGCGGCTCGACACTCGATGACGTGCGGTAGCCGAGGGCGATGTCGCACAGCGTCATCAGGAGCCCGCCGTGCGCCACGCCACGGCCGTTCGCATGATGCGGCTGGATGCGCACGCCGACGACAAACGTGCCGTCCGCCTGCCGCCGCATGTAGAACGGGCCGAGGTGATCCAGGAACGGGCTGGTCCGGAACAACGGCTGGAAATCGGGTGGGGGATGGGCGTCGGCCATGGCGCGAAGCCTAGGGCCGCGGCGTCAGATGCGGGAAATGAATGTTGTGAATTGAATGGCATGCACGGGGATCATGCCAGGGGATCATGCCAGTCGGCGCGCCAGATCGACGAAGGCCAGCGTCGCGGCCGAGCGTTCGTCGGCACGGCAGGCGAGGTTCAGCGGCACCTTGATGGCGGGCCGGCCCTTCAGCGTGCGGTAGGTGACGCCCTCGAGCGGCAGGCGGCTGAGCGAGGCCGGCACGATGGTGATGCCGAGGCCCGCCGCCACCAGGTTCAGCGTCGACACGATACGCGGCGCTTCCTGGCCGACATTGGGCGAGAAGCCCGCCTCGGCGCAGGCGGTGATGATGACGTCGTAGAGCCCGCGTCCGTCGGGCCGGCGGTAAAGAATGAAGGTCTCCGGCGCGAGATCCTTCAAGGTGAGCTGCGGACGGCGAGTCAACCGATGCCGCGCCGGCAGGGCCGCCACCATGTCCTCCTGCAACAGCGCATGGACGGCGAGGCCCTGCGGGTCGGCGAGGCCAGAGCGGATGAAGGCGATGTCCAGCCGCTCCTCGCGCAGGCCGGCCAGGAGCTCGACCGAGCCGGTCTCCTCCAGCACGAAGGACACGCCCGGCCGGCCGGCGCGGAACTCACGGATGGCGCGTGCCACCAGGGGATGGAACGGCGCCGACGTGGTGAAGCCCACGGCGATGCGGCCGACTTCGCCGCGCGCGGTGCGCCGGGCGTGGGCGGCGGCGCGCTCGACCTGGGCCAGCACCGCCTCGGCGTCGGCCAGGAAGGTGCGGCCGGCGTCGGTCAGGCTGACGCCGCGCGGATGACGCACCAACAGCGGGGCGCCGATCTCGGCCTCCAGCGCCTTGATCTGCTGGCTGAGCGGCGGCTGCTGGATGTGGAGCTTCTCGGCCGCGCGCGTGATGTGGCCCTCGCGGGCGACGGTGGCGAAATAGCGGAGGTGGCGCAGTTCCACGGGTGCCTCGCTTTGAGGCGCTGCCAGCGAACGCCCCGCTGTCATCCTGAGCGAAGCGAAGGATCTCATGCCGGTTGCGAGCGGTGATGAGGTCCTTCGCTGCGCTCAGGACGACATATCGTTTGGGTATGCAAATGCTACTTATCATATATTTGAGGTTTGATCACGCCGCGCGCACCGTGACGGCAGGTTTGGAGTCGCCGCCCTCATGACCGCCCTGCTTGCCGCGAGCCTCTCGCTCCTGATGATCTTAACCGCCCTGCTGTCCGGCGTGTTCGGCATGGCGGGCGGGCTGATCCTGATCGGCGTGCTGCTGTTCATCATGCCCTTGCCCCAGGCCATGGTGCTGCACGCGGTGACCCAGATGGCCTCCAACGGCTGGCGCGCCGTCCTGTGGTGGCGCCACATCGAATGGAAGATCGCCGTCGCGAGTATCGTGGGCAGCGTGGCCGCGGTCGCCCTGTGGTCGATCTGGCTCTACGTGCCCGACAAGGCGGTGGCCCTGCTGCTGCTCGGCATCTCACCCTTCATCGTGCGGGCGATCCCGGCAAGCGTGCTGCCCAAGACGCTGGGCCCGGGCCAGATGCTGGTGGGCAGCGCCATCTGCATGATGCTGATGCTGATCGCGGGCGTGACCGGGCCGCTGCTCGACACGCTCTTCCTGCGCTCCAGCCTGCAGCGCAAGCAGATCATCGCCACCAAGGCTGCCTGCCAGCTGTTCAGCCACAGCCTGAAGCTCGTCTACTTCGGCGCGCTGATCGACCAGGCCGGTTCGGTCGAGACGTGGTTCCTCGCCATCGCCGTCGCTTCGTCGATGATCGGCACGTCGCTCGGCAAGCTGCTGCTCGAGCGTCTTACCGACACCCAGTTCCGTCTGTGGTCCAACCGCATCATCACCACCATCGCCACCTACTATGTCGGCTACGGCCTGGTGCTGATGGCAAAGCTCGCGTGATGGACATTCCTCCTCCGGCTCGGGGGAGGGATACGAGAGAGGGGGTCACGGGCCATCGTTGCGGGTGCCCGTGACCCCTTCGGCGTTCGTGATCTACAATGGCCTGTGTCCATTCCCCCAGGCTTTCGCGAACTCACCGAAGCATCCGGTTTTGCCGCGGCCAACGGCCCGTGGTTCGAGAAAATCGACAACGGCCGCGCCATCCGCGGCTTCCTGCCCGGCCCGCAGCACGCCAATGCGCTCGGCATCGTGCATGGCGGCATGCTGGCGGCGTTCCTCGATTCGGCGATGGGCACGGCAGTGTTCCAAACGTTGAACCGCAGGGCGGTGACGCTGCGCCTCTCGCTCGACTATCTCGGGCCGGGCCGCGTCGGTGACTGGCTGCAGGCGGAGGGCGAGGTTTTGGGCCATGACGAGCATGTGGCGCAGGTGCGGGGCCGACTCTATGGTCCGCGCCACGAGGTGCTGACCGGCCTGGGCGCATTCGCGCTCTTGAGCCGCCAGCGCACGGCAAAATCGCGGGGTTAGACTTGGCTGAAGCCCAATTTCCTGATGATCGGCCGCCCGAAGGCTTTTTGCGCATCGATTTCGATCGCGGCGGCCTGACCACCTTCAACGGCCACGTTGGCACGCTCTATGCCAAGCGCGGCGAGAAGGGCACGCGCGATGAGTTCGTGCTGGGCTTTCGTGTCCATCAACACATGTGCAACCCGGCGGGCGGACTGCATGGCGGCATGATGATGACGGTGGCCGATCTCGTCGGCACGATGGGCGGCGGCACGCTGGTCGGCCTGCGCAAGTTCCTGCCCACGGTCAGCATGACCTTCGACTTCGTGGCGCCGGCCCGCGTCGGTGACTGGGTCGAGGGCCGCGCCGAGATCGTGCGCCAGACGCGCTCGCTGCTCTTCACCAACATCTATCTCACGGTCGGCGAGGAGAAATTCCTGCGCGCCTCGCAGATCGCCAAGATCCCCTCGGGCGAGGGCCTCGCCTTCGGCAAGGCGAAGCTCGATCGCAGCGCGGCCGGCGCACCTGCCTCCGCACCGCGCTAGGATGCCGCTGCGCTGCCTCGGCCTGGGGCGCCGAGCGGCAGAGGATCGAACCTCGTGGTTTCGGCGGCGACCTGACGGTTACATCCATCGTCGCCCCCACATAACCTTTCCCCCTGGCGGGGGGTAGAACATGACTACACCGCCGCACCGAAGTGGCTCGAGAGCGCCCGCCGTCCTGAATCGGTCAGGCGCACCGTGCGGCTGCGGCGCAGCTTCTCGGCCCAGCCGCGGCGGAAGAAGGTGTCGGCGATGGCCGCACCCAGCGCGCCCGAGATGTGCGGCCGGCGCTCGCTCCAGTCCAGGCACTGGCGGGCGAAGTGGCGGCTGCCGGCACGGCGCGCGCCCGGCACGTCGACGCCGATGCGCTTGCAGAAGAGCTCGCCGGGCTCGGTGAGAGTCCAGTCGCGCACCCCCTTGGGCTCGATGTAGCCCGAGCGCGTCAGCGCATCGGTGACGGCGGTGCCGACCTGGCCCGCCAGGTGGTCGTAGCAGGTGCGGCAGAAGCGCAGGTCGGGATCGCGCCGCCACGCTGCGGCCATCGAGGCGGGCGGAGCGCGCGTGCCTGCGATCGTCATCAGCGATTCGATGGCGTGCGCCACGTCGGACGAGGCCAGCCGGTAAAAGCGGTTGCGGCCCTGGGCGCGGGCGGCCAGCAGGTTGCCGTCGACCATTCGCGACAGATGTCCGCTGGCGGTCTGCGCCGTGATGCCGGCGGTGAGCGCGAGCTCGGAGGCGGTGTGGGCGCGGCCGTCCATCAGCAATGACAGCATGGAAGCACGCGCGGGGTCGCCCATCAGGGCGGCGACTTCGGAGAGGGCATTGACGGTCGTCATGCGAGGAATCTAGGTCCCGGCCCGGGCGCTCGCCAGGGTCAATAGTTCGGTGGCAATCGAACCATCCTCAGCCGCTTTGCCGCGGTTCCACCCGGCGGGTCCCGTCGGCCTCGACATAAACTACGGCATTGCGCAGTTCGCGCGCCGTGAGCAGATCGGCGGTGGCGATGCGGCCACGGGTGGCCTCCTCGGCCGCCTGCAGCGACGGAGGCGGAGCCTCCGCGAGAAAGCGTCGGATGCGATGCAGCGTGGCCACGGTCGAAGCGCCAAGCAGCGCCAGCAGCATGACGATCAGCCAGACATAAGGTTCGAGCCGCCGAAAGAAGATGCCCCAGTTGGCGTCGGTGTCGAAGTCGCCCAGCCCGAGCCTCTCGAGATACCGCCCGAAGAACATCTCGAACTCGGTTTCCAACATGAGGGCGAACAGCGCCCACATCCCGAGTGTCAGGGCGAAGTCGCGCCACCATACCCAGCCCGGCTTCTTGCTGACGATGATCAGCGGCGGCCACGCTTTTTGCCCGGGCGGGTTCATCGCAGCCCCCGGTCCGGGCTTTCCCAGGTTGAGCGGCGCGGCCGCACCAGCACGCGCGGCAAGGCGGCGACCGTGGTGAGCGTGCTGATCAGCCAGAAGGCCAGCGGATACCAGATGATCCAGAAGAAGCCGCGCAGCATGTGCGGCTCGTAGCGACGTTCGAGGAAATGGCTGACCAGCGCCTGCGCCAGATACGTCAGGGTGAGCGTGAGGCCCCACCATTCGGGCACCAGCTGAAAGCCGGGCAGGATCCTGGGCAGCGGCACGCCGGCGGCCCACAGCAGCCCGACCACCAGCGAGAACACCATGCAGTATGCCCACACCAGGCTGGCCACGAAGTTCACGTAGGTCGGCAGCAGGCTCGGCGCGCGGCCGCGGATCATCGGGCCGAAGAAATCGATCATCATCTCGGCGCCGCCCTCGGCCCAGCGCAGGCGCTGCTTCCACAGGCCGCGCAGGGTCTCGGGCATCAGGATCCAGACGATGGCTTTGGGCTGGTAGATCACGCGCCACCCGGCGAGCTGCACGCGCCAGGTGACGTCGATGTCGTCGGTGATGGTTCGCGGCGACCACCAGCCTGCCTCTTGCAGGGCGCGCTTGCGGAAGGCGCAGATCACGCCCGACACCGTGAACATGCGGCCATACACTGTCTGGGCGCGCCGGATCAGTCCGATGATCGAGGAGAACTCACCGACCTGAAGGCGGCCCAGCAGGGTCGTGCGGTTGCGGATGCGCGGATTGCCCGCCACCGCCCCGACGCCGCTCGCCAGGAAAGGCCGGACCATCCAGTGCAAGGCGTGCGGGTCGAGCAGGGCGTCGCCGTCGATGCAGACCAGCAGCTCGTGGCGGGCCAGCAGCGCGCCGGTGTTGAGGGCGGTGGCCTTGCCGCTGTTCTTGGCGAGATGCACCACGCGCAGGTTGGGGATCTGGCCGACCAGGCGATCCAGCACCTCGGCAGTGTTGTCGCGACTGCCGTCGTTGATGGCGATGATCTCGAAGTCGGGATACTGGACGTTGGCGGCGGCGCGCAGCGTCTCCTCGGCGTTTTCGCCCTCGTTGTAGCAGGGCACCAGGATCGAGATCGGCGGATAATGGCCCAGCGGTGGCGGCGGCGGCCGGTCGATCGGCGGCAGCTTGCGCTCGTGGACGACATAGAAGATCAGTCCGCCCGCGATCCAGTACCAGGCCATCACGAAGGGATAGCCGAAGCAGAATTGCGGAATGGCCAGCAGAACGTAGTCGAGGATGGTATAGCCGGTCATTGCAGCAGCCGGTCTATCCGCTGCAGCGCAGCGCTTGTCCAACGGCCGTACGAGAACCACGCCAGCGTGTCGATGACAGGCCAAGCCTTGCCGATATGCGACAGGATCTTCCTGCCGGCGTCATCGGTCAGATCTTCATCGAACACGGGGATGACCTTCGTGCCGCCGGCCTTTTCGATTGTCTGCGGCAAGAGCGTGTCGACGATCCAGGTCGCGGGCAGACCCCAATCCTTGTGGTAGGCCATGGGCGAGAGGAACGTCACGCTGCCGGCGAACTGCGCGGCGTCCTGAGCCACTTCGACGAACTCGGGCGGGAGGATGTAGACCCCGAGCTCGATGCCGGGCCTGATCGCATCGAGCGCGGCGCGCAGCTGCCGGACATGATCCGCGATCCCGGCTTCGCGCCAGGCATTCCATTGGCGGCGTTGCGGGTTGTCCGTGGCGAAATCGATCGCGATCGGATCGACTCCGCTACTCGCCTTGAAGCGCGCCCGGGTCTCCTCGCCGAGGTCCATGGCATAGTCATCG
>JADHLS010000301.1 GCA_016780605.1 Reyranella sp. | reverse complement strand
AAAGGCTTCACCGCCCGCCAGGCCCAGGGCAAGGCGCCTTCGATGGTCGCCAGGTGACGCCACACCAAGTTGACCACACGCACGCCCACGGTGGCCCGGATGTCCGCAAACAACGCCGCTGTCTCTCCCGCAGCCGCGGACTCCGCGAAGGCCGGAAACGGCTCACTCACTCAGCAGCCTGCTTGGACTCCTGGCCGAGCACGGTGAAGAACGACGCCGACTTGGGTTGCTTGGGCAGTTCGACCAGGCCTTCGGTCAGGCGGGCAAAGCGCGCTTCCTTGCCGCGCACGATGCGGCCCTCGTTGAGGCTCGGCATGGGATTGCGCGCAATGGGCACGGCATCGGCCGCCGTGTAGACGCAGATATAGAGGCCGCGCGGCTTGTCGGCGCCGTTGGCGGCCGAGCCGTGCAGCAGCTTCGTGTGCATCAAACAGACGCTGCCTGCCTTGCCAAGGCACGGCACCGACTTTGCGAGCGCCGCCTTCTCCTCGTCGGCCGCGACCCCGCCGGTGAAGCGCTCGCCGTCGAACAGCGACAGCATCGGCCCCTTGTGCGAGCCCGGCACCACGGTGAGGCAGCCGTTGCTCTCGTCGATGTCGTCGAGGAACAGCAGCGCCGTCACCACGTCGGAATTGGTGTGAGGCGTGTAGGCGAAGTCCTGGTGGTAGGCGACCTCGGTCCTGGCGCCCGAGAGCTTCAGGTTGATCTTGCAGTGGTGGAACTTGACGTCCGGCCCGATCAGGTCGACCAGCATGTCGACGGTGCGCGCATCGAGCATCACGTCGCGATAGGCGTCGGAAATGTCGGATGGATTGTTGACGCGGCGTAGCGCCGGTTTCTCGGCCGTGTGCTCGCTCCCCATGTCGAAGCGCGGTCGGCCGTCGACCGTGGGCGGTCCGAACGGGGCGATGTGTGCCCGGCTCTCCTCGACCCATTTGGCAATCTCGGAGCGGAGCGCGCCAAGCTGGGCCGGCGTCACCGCGTCCTCGACCATGAGATAGCCGTCGCGCCAGAAGGCGTCGATCTGCTCGCGGCTGAGTACGGGCATGGTATCCGCGCTCCCTCAACGTCCCTTGAACTGCGGCTTGCGCTTTTCCATGAAGGCGGTGCGGCCCTCGATATAGTCCTCGGAGGCGAAGCACTCCTTCACCAACCCCGTCAGGCGACCGAAGTCGGGCTTGCCGTCGAGCCGGGCCAGCTCCTCGACCGTGCGCTTGGCGGCATGCATGGTGAGCGGCGCGTTCTCGCCGATCAGCCTGCAGTAGTTATCGACATAGGAATCGAGCTCGGCATCCGGCACGACGCGGTTCAGAAGCCCCATGCCGAACGCTTCCTCGGCGCTGAAATGGCGGGCGGTGAAGAAGATCTCCTTGGCATAGGCGGGCCCGACCAGGTCCATCAGGTTCTTCAGCCCCGCGGCGCGGTAACCGAGCCCGAGCCGGGCAGCCGGCACGCCGAACTTCGACTTTTCCGAAGCGATCCGGATGTCGCAGGTCAGCGACACCGCGAGCCCGCCGCCGATGCAGTAGCCGCGGATGCGGGCGATCGTCGGCTTGGAGCACTTGGTGAGCCGCGCGTTGGCGACCTCGCCGATCTTGTCGTAGTAGGCGACCTGCTCGGGCGTCGAGCGCGCCTTCTCGAACTCCGAGATGTCCGCGCCCGACACGAACGCCTTGTCGCCAGCCCCGGTCACCACGACGACGCGGATGGCCGGATCCTTCTCGAAGTCGTCGAGGATGACGGGTATCGCCTCCCACATGTCGGTCGAGGTGGCGTTGTGCTTGGCCGGCTTGTTGAAGATGAGCTTGCCGACCGGCCCATGCTTCTCGGCGATCATGTTCGGGGTGGGACTGAGCATGTTCTTCTCCTTCTTGCCGGACCGCGGGCCTCCAGGCCCGCAATCATGATTCATGAGCGGGCCTGGAGGCCCGCGGTCCGGCGAGACTAGATGACTCCGCGCTGCTTGAAGCTCGCGATCTGCTGGGCGTCGTAGCCCGCCTCTTTGAGCACCGCCTCGGTATGCTCGCCCTGCTCGGGCGTGGCGCTGCGCATCTCGAAGGGCGTGCGGCTCATGTTGATGGCCTGGCCGATCAGCTCGATCGGGCCAAGCTTGGGCGAGTTCACGGGATGCGCCATCTTGAGGTGCTTGACCTGCGGATCGGCGAACATCTCGTCCATCTTGTAGATCGGGCCCGCCGGGACGCCGGCCTTGTTGAGCTTCTCGACGAGCTCGGCGCTGCCGTAGGCGCCGACCCGTTTCTCGATCTCGGCGTTCAACAGATCGCGGTTGGCGCGCCGCGCCTTGTCGGTCGAGAACTTCTCGTCGGTCATGAGCTCGGGCGCGTTGATGCTCTCGCAAAAGCGCTTGTAGATGTGGCCGCCCGACGCTGCGATGTTGATGTAGCCGTCCTTGGTCTTGAACACGCCGGTCGGGATCGAGGTCGGATGGTTGTTGCCGGCCTGCCCCGGAACGTCCTTGGCGATGGTCCAACGCGCGGCCTGGAAGTCGCACATCGAGATCATGGCTTGCAGCAGCGAGCTCGACACCCACTGGCCCTGCCCCGAGGTCTCGCGCTCGAGCAGCGCGATCAGGATACCGATGGCGCAGTGCAGGCCCGCGCCGACGTCGGCCACGGCGATGCCGGCGCGCACCGGTCCCTGCCCCTCCATGCCGGTCACCCACATCAGGCCGCCCATGCCCTGGGCGATCTGGTCGAAGCCGGCGCGCTCGGCATAGGGGCCGTCCTGCCCGAAGCCCGAGATCGAGCCCAGGATGATGCGTGGGTTCACCTTCTTCAGGCTTTCGTAGTCGATGCCGAGGCGAAACTTCACGTCGGCGCGGTAGTTCTCGACCACGACGTCGGCCTTCTCGACCAGCTTCTTGAAGACCGCGAGGCCGTCCGGCTCCTTGAGGTTGAGCGTGATCGACCTCTTGTTGCGGTGCAGGTTCTGGAAATCAGGTCCATGGCGCGGCCCGCCCATGTCCATGTCGCCGGCCGATGGCGGCATCTCGACCTTGATGCAGTTGGCGCCCCAGTCGGCGAGGTAGCGGACAGCCGTGGGGCCGGCGCGGACCCGGGTCAGGTCGAGGACGGTGAAGCGCGCAAGCGGACCGGATGTCATGATGGGACTTTCGTTGAGGTTGACCGCAGAAGGTCGCTAGATTCGATGGCTGGCCGCTCGCGGTCAAGCGAGCCGCGCCGCGCGTTGCGCATTCCGGGAATTCACGGACAGACGTCGCCTGTCGACCTTCATTTCCGCTTCTATCCAGTCGGCGAAGAGCTTGACGGCCCGGCGCGACCGGTCGCCGGACCGGTAGACCACGAAATAGGCTCCGGCGCTGACGCGCGGTGCCTTGAAAGGGATGACGAGCCGCGACGCCACCGGCGCATCCCAGACCAGCGGATCGACGCCAAGCGTGATCCCCCTTCCCGCCGCGGCGGCTTCCAGGGCGGCCGGCACGGTATCGACCGACAGGTTCCGACGTCCTCGAATGTGGCCGACGCCACAGGCATCGAGCCACCGTTGCCATCCATCCCGCCGGCCGGAGATGTGGATCAAGGTCGAGCCCGCCAGGTCTTCGGGTCCGACGAGCCGTTCTGCCACGGCAGCCGCGCAAAGCGGAACGGCGTTGAGATCCAGAAGCTTGCGGGCCACGAGGTTCGCCGTCGGTCGGCGCACGTTGCGGATCGCCACGTCGATCGTGTCGCCATCGAAATCGGCGAGCGCGCTGGTGGTGTCGAGATCGATGGAAATCTCGGCTCCCGCCTTCTCGCAAACCCGGTGAAAGCGCTCGAGGCGCGGGATCAACCAGACGCTGGTGAAGAGCGGCAGCGCACTCACCCGGAGAGAAGTGTCGCGGGCGCCGTGGCGTGCGGCAACAACCGCCCGGGCGATGGTCTCAAATCCTGTATTCACCTTTGCGAACAGCGTTCGGCCAAGCGGCGTCAGCCGGATGCGCCGGGGCGCGCGCACGAAAAGCGCGGCGCCCACCCAGGTTTCGAGGATCCTGATCTGGTGGCTGACGGCGGACGGCGTCACGCCGAGTTCGTCGGCTGCCTGCCGCACGCTCTCGTGGCGGCCCGCGGCGGCGAAGGCGCGCAGGGTGGAAAGGGCGGGCTGATCCGGACGAGCCACGCCATAGCTGAGCACAGCTCACCCATGACGAAAAGTCCTCATGAAGGCCGTCCCGGCGCGTCCTGATAAGCCAATCGTGAAATCCTAGCGAAGGAGAGTTCCTTGACGAATGTGCGCCGCGCTCTCGCCGTCCTCCTGATAGCCGCCACCGGCTACGCCGCCCCGGCCGCAGCCCAGACCGTCAACGCCGAGAAGCTTGTCACCACGGTAGTGATCGCCAAGATCCCGGCCGGCGTGCCGCGCGCCAAGATCGACGAGGGCATCGTCGCCTCGGTGCCGACCTATCAGAAGATCCCCGGCCTGATCTTCAAGATCTTCACCGTCAACGACGACACATATGGTGGCCTGTATCTGTGGACCGATCGTGCGGCCGCGCAAGCGTGGTTCACGCCGGAGCTCATCGCCAAGATAAAGGCACGATCGGGCGTCGACCCGCAGATCATTTACTTCGACTCGCCGATCCAGATCGACAACCGCCCTCTCGGGAAGTGACCCGGATCAGGCTTGGTCCGTCGTTCGGTAGATCACGACCAAGGCGCGCGATTCACCCTTCAGGCTGCGGCCGCGATGAGGAATCTCGGAGTCGAAATAGGCGCTGTCGCCCGGTGACAGGATCCAGGTCTTGGTGCGGCCATCGATCTCCGCCTCGAACTCGACCTTGCCGGCCAGGATGAACATGAACTCCTCGCCCTTGTGCTCGAAGCGGATGTCCTTGTCGACCTTCGAGGGAAACACCATGACGAACGGCTCCATCTGCTTGTGGTGCCGCTTATGGGCAAGCGCCACATAGTCGTAGCCGAACGAACTGCCGCCCCGGATCACCGCTTCGCGCTCCCAGGAGCGCACGATGCTGATGGCGTCGTTGGCGGGCTCCGCCGAGCCGCTGGCGAACAGGTCGGCGAGGTCGGTGTGCAAGACCTTCGCCAGCTTCACCAACGTACCGATCGGCGGGATGACCTTGGAGTTCTCGATCTTGGAGAGGTAGCCCTTGGTGAAGCCCGTCTCGCCGGCCAGCCGCTCTAGGGTGAACCCGACGGCGGCGCGCAACGCCGCAATGCGTTCGCCCAGCTGCAACTCCACTTTCGTCGCCCTGGCCGGCGTCGCCCTGGCCGGCTGGCGTCCGGCCGACGCTTTCAGGACGCGCTTCTGAGGAGCGGCGGAAACTCTTTTAGATTTGCGGACCATGCGCGGCTGTATTCCAGGATGCGGGCGGTTTCGGCGGCCACGTCGCCGCCGTACAGCCTCTTGAGAAGGTGCAACATGGCGTCGATGCAAAGCGCGACGCCGCCGCCCGTTATTACACGATCTTCTTCCACCAGGCTCGCCTCGCGCACCTCGATCCGAGGATAAAGCGCGCGCAGGCGATCGATCGGCGGCTCCTCCGGCGGCACGACCTCGCGCTTGGTGGTGGCGCGCTTGCCATCCAGGACGCCGCTGGCGCCCAGGATCATGCCACCGGTGCAGACCGACACCAGCAGCGTGTCGGCGGCCCGCACCCGCAAGGCCGACAAGGTTTCGGGGCGCCTGCTCTCCTCGACCCAGCCCGGCCCACCGGTCACGATCAGCACGTCGAGCGGCGGCGCCTCGTTGAGCGCGTGCTCGGCCATCACCACCAGGCCGTTGGCGAGCTTCACCGGCCCGGCCACGGGCGCGAGCGTGGTGATCGCGATGTCGGGTCGAATGCGCCGCGCCATCGACAGGACGCCGAACGTAGCGAGATCGATCGGCTCGACGCCGTCATAGATGAAAACCCCGAATTTCATGGCAAATCCTGTGAGGCAACTTCTACGCCAAAAAGTTGAATGGCATGAAACATGCAGGATACACGGCGACAAGCCGTACCGGCGCCCCGGGGTGCCGCCATTTTGGGCATGCGGTGCGGCCTGCGAGAGCAACATCGTCGCAAAAGGAACACTGGCATGACTTCGACCACTGCGGCCATGCCCGCCCAATCCGCCAGCCGGAGCATGGCGACCATCGCCTTCGCCGGCACCTTCGGCACCATCATCGAATGGTACGATTTCCTGATCTACGGCACGGCAGCCGCGTTGGTCTTCAACAAGCTGTTCTTCCCCACGGTCGATCCGCTGACCGGCACGCTCGCCTCGCTTGCGACCTATGCCGTCGGCTTCATCGCCCGGCCGGTCGGCGGCGCCTTGTTCGGCTACTTCGGAGATCGCATAGGGCGCAAGTCCATGCTGATGCTCACTATGTTTGTCATGGGCCTCGGCACCTTCCTGATCGGCCTGCTGCCGACCTACAGCCAGATCGGCGTCATGGCGCCGGTGCTGCTGGTCGTGCTGCGCTTCGTGCAGGGTATCGGGCTGGGCGGCGAATGGGGCGGCGCTTCACTGATGGTGCTGGAGCACGCGCCGGCCGGGCAACGTGGCTTCTACGGCAGCCTGGTCCAGGTCGGCTTCCCCCTGGGCCTCGTCACGTCATCCGGCGTATTCGCCCTGGTGACCATGATGCCCGAGGCGCAGTTCCTC
>JADHLS010000300.1 GCA_016780605.1 Reyranella sp. | reverse complement strand
TGGTCCAGCGCGCCAAGAACGACGCCGTCACCATGACCATGTGCGACGGCGAGGTGATATACCAGGACGGCAAGTTCACCAAGGTCGACCGGACGGTGGCGCTGAAGGCGCTGCACGACGACCTCAGCAAGGCGCTCAGTGACGACGAGGTCGAGCGGCGCAAGCTCTCGGTGGCGCTGCTGCCCCATGCGCGGAAGTTCTATGAGGGCTACATCGATACGTCGAAGCACCAGCCGTTCTATCGGCCGAGCTCGATGGTGTAGCCCAACCGCGTTCGCCTACGAGGCGGGAATTCGCGAGTTGGCGACGTGGGATGATCGCACTCAGGGGGCGGCGGCGATTGTGGCGCGCATCTATCGGGCTCTGGAACTGTCTATGCATCTAGAAGCGGCAAGAGATCTTCCAGTGCCTTAGTCTTTTCCTCAGGTACTGGCAGGTTTGCGACTCTGATGAACTTCACGAACATCAGGCCGGAGAGAACGCTGTTCGAATGACCGTCGCGATGACTTCACGACTTCGCGCAGCGTTGGACCAGATGGCAGCTAGCGCTGAAAGTGCAAAGTGGGGCTTCGAAGAGATCCTCACTCGCGAGTGGATCCCAATGCGGCTCTGGTGGCTAAGACCATTGAGACCATGCTGGACGCAGGAGAACCCCATGAGGATTACGAAGGCCACTTAGTACGAGCACTGGAAACCATTGCGGCTCACGGAGAGAGGGACGCCGCAATTCGGTTATCAAGCCGAATGCGTAATATGCGTGGAATGTCGGAACTCTACAGCAATCTGATTGGCGGTTCCTAGGAAGGCGACGCCTGTGTTTCCTACTTGGTTGCGGGTTTCTCAGGGGTTGAAACGCGCCCAGTCATTCAGCCTGGACGGCATCGCATTCTGGGAGCTACTGGCCAAATCCCTGCGATTCGGGACAGGATTCAAGGTCTTTCTTGAAAAGCGCATTATGTGTCGGTTTTTGGAGTCGAACAGGTCCCCCATGCGCCTCTCTTTCCGTCCCCTGAGCCACGCCCTCGGCGCCGAGGTCCAGGGCGTCGATCTCGGCCACCCGCTTAGTAACTTCCGCGACCAGAGGATCACGCGCGAGCAGCACATCGCCTTCAGCCGCCGCTCTCGCCTCGGTGAAGCCGGAGCGGCTTCGCTCCGGCGCAGCCGGGTCGGCGAGCTCGACCGGCACGACAACCTGCCGCGCGATCGCCATCCTGGTCACCAACATCCCGGAGGAGGACGGCAAGCCGTCGGCCTCGAAGTACACCGGCCAACAGTGGCATTCGGACATGTTGTTCACCCTGGTGCCGTCGCTGGCTCGCTGCTGCGCGGCATCGTCATCCCGCCGGTCGGCGGCGACACCATGTTCACCAACATGTACCGGGCCTACGACACGCTGTCGGACGGCATGAAGGCCATGACGTGCGCGTCCATCCCGAGACCGGCCGCAAAGCGCTCTATAATGGCTTGAACAGCTAAGCTCGGCGTTGGGCGGGCTGCGCAAGCGATTTGGGTTCGAGGAACGAGTTGTTGCCGGAACAAAAAGCAATGAAGTCTGAGGGAATGGCGGCCAGTCTGAGCCGGCTGTGGGGATCGGCCTGTCGCTTCGTCGTTGGAGCCGTAGTTGTCCTCGCCTTATCGGTCATCGTGGCCGAACTGATGGCTCGGAGTTTGTTCGATCTTTCACCTCTCGTGTATACGAGGCCGCCTCATCCCCTGCTTGTCGTCGGAGATCAGGCCTCACCCGCCAAGCTTGCGGATCTGTACAACGCGCCAGGTGGGCCGATGTCCCTTGGCTATCGGCCGGACGGCCTTGCCTTCGAAGCGGACTCGCAAGCTCCAACACCCACGAGCATGACGACGCTGTCGGACTTTCTGTTTGACCACAAACTTTCCCGCTACTCGGCCGATGATGTAGATCGCCTGACTTGCAATGACCCCGATGCTTCGGCGCTGCTGGTGCTTGGAGCGTCTGCGGCGCAAGGTTTCTCAGCTTCGAGCAAGCTGCTGACCTGGCACGCCTTGCTGGAAGACGCCCTGCGCCGAAAGCTGGGAAAGCAAGACCTCTACGTCTTCAACGCTGCCATGGGCGGCTACAACGCCTTCCAGGACAAGCTCGCCTATTATCTCGCTGCCGCTCCGCGCGTCCCGATGCCGGTTCTGTTCTACAATGCCGGCAACGACTTGCAGATTCTTTCGGGTGGCAGAGTGGGAGACCCTGCATTTTTGGGGACATGGTACGGCTCAGTCTACGGTGACCGCCTGCTCCTGTGGGTCGCCGAGCACAGCGCCATTGCCAACACCATTCTCCAGAAACGCTTTGCCGATGAATTTGTCGCGTTCACCGCTCTCCTCGAGCAAGACGACGCACTTTTCAGGCGCCGCGCCAGTGCAGCAGTCACCCTCTATCTCGAATCCATGAGTGAGATCCTTGGAGTCTGCGAGGCCGAACATCGTCCTTGCTGGGTCGCCATCCAGCCAAATCGCGCGCTGACCAGCGCCCGCACCGGCGGCAGTACTCCTGACGTCCTGTCGGCGCGCCGCATACGCGAAATGTACACCCTCCTCGAGGAGCGCTTGGCGAACCACCGGTATCGCGACCATTTCATCGATCTCACGGGGCTGTTCGACGCCGGCGATCGCGAAGCCTACTTTACCGATACGGTTCATGTGACCGACAAGGGTCAGCGGCCGATTGCGGATGGCTTGGCGGCCACGATTGCTCCGGCGTTGACCGCGGCGCTACCAAGGGGGCGGGCCGTCGACCGTTGTGCCGTCCTGCCGCAACCGCAACTGCTGAAGAGCGTGCCCCTTGACCGGGTTTCCGCGTACCGCCCTGACAGCCGCGTCTCCCTGGCCGATGGTTCCCTGTTGCTGCATATCGGTCCGCATCAATGGGAATGGGGTGCGATCGCCGCGATCGACCTTGATCCGGCATGGTCTGATCGTGAGCTTATTGTCCGTGTCCGGCTCGCCGTCACGAAGGGAGACATGGCTGTCGAAGCCTTTGATGATGCGACCAGGAAGGCTGTCAGCCCCGACCGGCCGTTCAGGGCGGGTAGCGGAGAGTCAACCGCCTACCTCCGCATTCAGGGGCATCCGCGCAGGGTCGTGCTGATTTTCAAGAAGACGCTTCCCGACGGGATCCCGAGCGACGCCATCGTCAAAGAAATCAGCGTATTGGCAAAGTAAGCTGCTTCGCAAGCGCTACGATACCATCGTGCGCGAGGCAGGGATGACGGTCGAGTAGGGGGGCGGAGCGCGGACCTCCAGGTCCGCTCATGATCTTGCTCTTTGCCGGGAGCGCGCCACTCCCGTGGCGCCTCATGTACCGTTTCAACACCCCTGTTGATCGGCACTGGAGTGCCGCGCTCCCGGCAATGAGCGGACTAGTCGCGGTTTACCGCGACATTGGAGGTCCGCGCTCCGGCAAGACGGATCAACGCTCAAGAGCTGGCCGGATCGACCACGGGAACGGGTCCGGGGTCGGCCGGCGCGACGTCGCGTCCAGCCTTGCCGACCTGCGCCAGCAGGCGCATCGCCTCGCGTTCGATCTCGGCTGCGCAATCGGTGCAGAAGGCGGCCACGTAGCTTGTGGCATCGGCGACGATCAGGTCGACGTCCTTCTGCTCGAGCACGCCGCGCTTCAGCAGCGCTTCCATCAGGGACGCCGACATCGCGAGGCCCGCTAGAGCCTGGGCGGGAGATGATTCGACGGCCATGGGATGCCTCCCCGCTGCTGCGTTTCCGCTGATTTCCCCGATCAACGGCAAGGCCCGGTGCGCGGTTGCAGCACGTCCGCACGGACTGGCGAAATTCAACGCGGCGTCACGATTGTTCGCCCGCGATCGGCCAGCCTACGATGCGTCGGCAGCGCAAGGGGGAACCATGAGCCAGCTGAAGGGCAAGGAGATCACGCTGACGGCATCGGATGGCGGCCACCTCGCCGCCTATCTCGCCCTGCCGGCGCGGCTGCCGGCGCCCGGCCTGGTCGTGCTCCCCGAAGTGTTCAACACCAACCCGCACATCCGCACGGTTGCCGACGGCTACGCCGCCGACGGCTTCATCGCGCTCGCGCCCGATGTCTTCTGGCGCCAGGAACCGGCCGCCTACATGCCCTACACCGACGAAGGCCGCGCCAAGGCCCGCGCGCTGTGGGCCAGGCTCGATACCGACCAGTTCGCCCGCGACCTCGGTGACGTCGTGGCCGCACTGCGCGCGCGGGCCGATTGCACCGGCAAGGTTGGCGTGATGGGCTTCTGCCTCGGCGGCAAGTTCGCCTACCTCGCCAGCACACGACTGCCCGTCGATGCCGCCGTCAGCTATTACGGCGTGCAGATCGACCAGCATCTCGATGAGGCCGACCGGCGCCGCTGCCCGCTGCTGATGCATTTCGCCGGCAACGATCCGCATGTGCCGCCCGAGACCGTGGCGGCGATCCAGGCGAAGATGGGCAAATCGCCGGGCGTCGACATCCACCTCTATCCGGGCAAGGAGCACGGCTTCAACCGCCAGGGCTACCCGCCCTACGACGAGGCGACGGCCAAGCTCGCGCGCGAGCGCACACTGGCGCATCTGCGCCGGCTGCTGTCGTGACCTGGGCCCACATCCGGGTCGAGGTCGAGGGCCCCGTCGCCTCGCTGGTGTTCAACCGCCCGCAGGTGCTGAACGCCTTCCACAACGAGGCGATGGACGAGTGCGTCGCCGCCCTGCGCGAGCTCGCCGCCGATGAGCGCGTCCGCGTCGTGCTGGTGCGCGGCGAGGGCCGGGCCTTCTCGGCCGGCTTCGACATGAAGGCCGCCGCCCAGCGCGACATGTCGACCGTCGACTTCGTGCGCCGCCAGATGGAGCGGCAGTTCGATTTCATCATGGCGTTCTGGGACTGTCCCAAGCCCACCATCGCCCTGGTCCACGGCTTCTGCATGGCCGGCGCCTTCGAGGTGGCGCTGGCCTGCGACATCACCGTTGCCGCCGAGGGCACGCGCTTCGGCGAGCCCGAAGTGCGCTTCGGCACCGGCATCGTCGCCATGCTGCTGCCGTGGGCCGTGCTGCCCAAGCACGCCAAGGAGATGCTGCTGACGGGCAATGACAAGATGGACGCGACCCGCGCGCACGAGATCGGCATCGTCAATCACGTCGTGCCCGAGGGCGAGCTTCTGGCGTTTGGGAGGCGCATGGCGCTCGACATCGCCGCGGCCGCCGGGCCCTCGGTCCTGTTCACCAAGCGGGCGATGAACCGCACCTACGAGATCATGGGGATGCGCGATGCGCTGCGCGCCTCGCTCGACATCGACGTCATCCTCAACGCCACGCCGAGTGCGGAGAAAGAAGAGTTCCAGCGCATCCGCAAGGAGCAGGGCCTGAAGGCGGCGCTCGCCTGGCGGGACAGCCGCTTCTCCGACGGCCGTGGCTAACTTTAGTTATTGACAAGCACTGAAGTCTATGACACTGTAGGACGGACTATCGCTCTATACATCGTTCATCCGACTTCATGCTCTTCCGGACCGCCAGCCTCCGGCCGGCTCATTGCTGGGAGCGCGCCACTCCTGGTCGCGGTCTACCGCGACCCTGGCGCTCATGGGCTGTGTGGCCGACAAAGACGCGCCACAGAGTGGCGCGCTCCCGGCAAAGAGGAAAAGACCGCCGCTGGAAACCCTGGAAACCCTGGAAACCTCTCGCCGCGGCCGACTGCAGTGAATGCATCGTGGAGCCACAGGGGTTCCGGAAACCTCGCAAACCTCGGAAACCTCCCCTACCGTCGACTGCAGTGCATGCAGTGCCTCCCCTTCGCGGAAGCCGCGAAGGGGAGGGCCCTCGTCGGAAGAGGGCGGAGGGGTCATGGGGTAGAGGAGTTATGACCCCTCCCACGCGGAGCGTGAGGAGGAAGCCCCGCCCCGCGATCACTGCATGGGCTTACTGTACGGTGATCTGGACGCGCCGGTTCTTCTCGTTGCGCGTCTGGTCCGGGGTCTCGACCAGCAGGCCGGTTTCGCCGGAGCCGGTCACGGTGATGGCCTGCGGCACGACGCCGTTGCTGACCAGCGCGGCCTTCACCGCATTGGCGCGGCGCACCGAGAGCTGCTGGTTGTAGGCCGGCGAGCCTTCGGTGTCGGTGAAGCCGGTCACCATCACCTTGGCGTTCGCCGTCGACTTCGCGACATCGGCGGCCTGGCTCACGGTGTTGGCATCCTGCTGCGACAGCGTCGTGCTGTTGGTCTCGAAGAACACCATCCACTGCTTCGGCGGCGGCGGCGGGGCCGGCGGCGGAGTCTTCAGGGACATGGTTTGCGGTGACTCCCCGCACGCCGCGACAAGCAGAGCCAATCCGATCAGGGCTGAGAAGCTCTTGAACATTCAATCCCTCCAGGTTGCTATGGACATTGCGCGAGAACGCTACGCCACTCGTTGCAAAGCGCCGCGCGGCTGCCATGGTCCTGTGATGGGTCCCCGTGATGGCGATCCGCCAGCCCTGTGACGGTATCGCTGCCCCGTGTCGTGCCGGTGTTGCCCGGCCGGCGAATCGTGTCGTCTGTGTTGCGACGGGCGAAGCCCGTCGTCCCGACCGGAGCCCTTTATCGGAGATATGGGGGCGGCGTAGCGGAGGGATCTTTTTTGCGGATTACGGGATATCG
>JADHLS010000299.1 GCA_016780605.1 Reyranella sp. | reverse complement strand
CGAGCCGCCGAATCGAGCAGCCGGCGACGCAGCCGCGCAACGGCCTGGTCGGAGGCGATCAGATGCTCCTTGGTGCGATCCTGGATCGGCCCCATCGAGGTGGCGATCACGGTGTCCTCGAAGGCGATGCCGCTGAGGCCGGACCAGCTGCGGTCCATGATGTCGCGACGCTGGCGATTGTAGTTGGCGCGGCTCAGCAGCAGGCGCTGCTGCTCCTGCGAATAGACCTCGGGATCGTCGAAGCCGGTTTCGCGCAGCCGGCTCTCGCGGCTGATCGGCGCGCTGCCGTAGCGCACCGTGTAGGTCGCCGTATGCTCGTCGTCGATCGGGATCTCGAAGGCGATGGTGTGGTTGCTGGCGCCCTGCAGGGCGCCGCCCGGGATGATGCGGCCGCTCGGCATGATGAACGGCACGATGCGCACGTTGGACGGCTGCCCGGGACCGCCGCGCCGGAAGGCGGCGTAGTGGTAGCCGAACTCGGTGTCCTCGACCTCGAGCACCGGACCCGTATCCTCGAAGGCGCCCACCTTGACCTCGGAGGGGCCGTTCCAGCCCGGCCGTGCGGCATTCGAGTGCAGGATGCCGACATGCGAGCTGTCGAGGCCGCCTTCCAGCGACTGCACCCAGTTGTAGTTGCCGTCGACGCGCAGCAGCACGCGCTGGGCTTCGGGTAGATCCATGAAGGCGAAGTGCGGCGCCGGCGGCCGATGTTCCCTGGGGCCAAGATAGGTCCAGACGATGCCGCCCGCCTCGACGACCGGGAATGACGGCGCGCGCACATTGGGCGGCCGCCTGTCCGCCGGGATGTTCATGACATCGAGCAGCGCGCCATCGTTGCCGATCTTCCAGCCGTGATAGATGCAGCGGATGCCGCAATCCTCGACGCGGCCCAAGGTCAGCGATGCGCCGCGATGCGGGCAGAGCTCGTCGAGCACGCCGACCTCGCCGTTGCCGTTCCTGAACACGA
The DNA here is from genome assembly GCA_016780605.1 of Reyranella sp. Lineage (GTDB taxonomy): Bacteria > Pseudomonadota > Alphaproteobacteria > Reyranellales > Reyranellaceae > Reyranella. Next base: position 5,666 of record JADHLS010000299.1, on the reverse strand, counting down.
CGAAATTCTCGCCCAGCAGGCGCTCGAAGCGCGGCGCGCCGCCCGGCAGCGGCACGCGGTCGGAGGTGCAGATCGGCAGCCAGAAACGCCGGAACATTGCGCCCATCGGCGTCCCCGGCCCGATCCGGCACAGGCGGTCATTGTCCGCTCGGCTCATCATGGCAGTTGCTCCCTTGCGCAATACGTCTTACTGGGAAGACGAATGGTCCATTCGTCTTCTCAGTAAGACGTATTGTCAATCACTTTGTGCTGCGTATAGTGCGACCGCCATGGCGAGAACGAGCAAGACCATCACCGGCAGTCCGGCGCAGGACATCGCTGCCAGCTGGGCGCGCGAACGGCCGGACCTCGATCCGCTCGACTACCTGCTGCCGATCTACCTGATCCGCATCGGCCGCATCGTCGATCGCGTGGGCGACCGCAAATGGCAGCGGCTGTTCGGCTTGAGCGCGTCGGAGATCCGCCTGCTGTTCGCCCTGCGCCGGTCCGGCGGCGACTATGCGCTGCGCCCGACCGATCTCTTCCGGGCGCTGCTGATCACGTCGGGAGCGATCACAAAGAAGGTCGACCACCTGGCGGCCGCCGGCCTGGTCAAGCGTCGCCCCGACCCCGCCGACAAGGGCGGCTTCCTCATCCACCTCACGGCCAAGGGCAAGCAGGTGGCGGACCAGGCGCTCGAGAGCCTGGCGGACGATTCGATCCTGGCGAAAAACCAGACCTCGCTCACGCGCCAGGAGCGCAAGTTGATGATCAAGCTCTGCGCGCGCCTGCTGCTCGACTTCGAAGCCAATCCCGAGATGGACGGATCGTTCGAATAGCCCACAATTGGCTCAAGGCCGATTTGGCATAGGGCTTGCTGAAAACGTTTTCAGACCTATAGTACGCCGTCTGAAAGCGTTTTCAGACCGTGCTTATGCGGTGAAACTGGGGATCACAATGCAACGTCGTCTGATCGCAATTGCCCTTGCTGCAACCTTGCTCGGTTTCTCTGCGGCGCAGGCTCAACCGCTGAAGAAGGCCACGATCAGCGTTGGCACTTCGGTGCTCACGGTGGCCTATCCCATGGTCAAGGGTGTCGACGAAGCGACCGCGTTGCGCTGGGATTTGAACTCAATCAGCCAGCAGCTGATGACGTTGCAGGACGGCTTCAAGCTCAATGGCGGCAAGCAGTGGGGCTATGCCGAGGCCGACAACTTCGCGCGCCTGCAGAGCTTCCTTCAGGAGGCCGACCTCATCAAAGGCAGCCTGCCGGCCAACACGTTTCTGGCGAACTTTCCAGGCTTCTACGACCGTGTGAATGAGTTCGACATCGCCAAGGTCCGCGAAGCCGCCAGAAAGTGTGAGACGAACTGATGCGGGCGATCCAGCGTGCCGCTGTCGTCGCGCCCATCGCGCGAGAAAAGAAAACGCTCGTCACCATCTCGGGCCTCGAGAAGCGTTATCGCTCGCGCGATCGCGCCGACGTCCATGCGCTGAGCGACATCAACCTCGCGATCGAAGACGGGTCCTTCGTCACGATCGTGGGACCGAGTGGATGCGGCAAGAGCACACTCCTGCGCATCCTGGCCGGCATCCTGTCGCGTTCCTCGGGCAGCGTTCGAATGGGACAGACCGAGATAGACGGCCCCAGTCGCCAGGTCGGAGTCGTCTTCCAGTCGCCGGTGCTGCTGCCGTGGCGGACCGTCCTCGACAACGTGATGGTTCCTTCGGAAGTGCAGCGCCTCGATCTCGGCGCCGCCCGCAGGCGCGCCCGCGAGCTGCTGGCGCTGGTCGGCCTGGCGGACTTCGAAGATCGCTATCCCGGAGAGCTCTCCGGAGGCATGAAGCAGCGCGTCGGCATCTGCCGCGCCCTGGTTCACCAACCCTCCGTGCTCCTCATGGACGAGCCATTCGGCGCGCTCGATGCCATGACGCGCGAGACGATGAACGTCGAGTTGCTGCGCATCTGGCGCGAGCAGAACATCACCACCATCCTGGTGACCCACAGCATTCCCGAGGCCGTCTTCCTGGCCGACCGTGTCGTCGTGATGACGCCGCGGCCGGGCCGCGTTGCCGAGGTGGTCGACGTGCATCTGCCACGCCCGCGCACGCTCGCGATGGTCAATACGCCGGACTTCGGGCGATACGTAGCGTCGATCCGCAGACATTTTGGCAGCGTAGGGAGCGGGTGATGAGCGTCCTTTCTGCTGCATCCACAAGGCGACCCGGTCTGCTGGATCGCGCCAGGGCCCGGGTCGGCTGGCTTTCCGTTCTCCTGCTTCTCGTCATTCTGGTCGCATGGGAAGCGGCCGTCCGGATGCTCGATATTCCCGCCATCGTCCTGCCCACGCCGATCGCCGTTTTCCAGGCATTGGGCGAAGGGCTGGGCACGGGAAGCTACCTGCCTCACATCGCCGTCACGTTCACGGAGATCATCTGCGGCTTCCTCGCGGGCGCGGGCCTCGGCATCGCGTTGGGAATCCTCATTGGCCAATCGCTGTTCCTGGAGCGCCTGCTCTATCCCTACGTCGTCGCCTTCCAGACGGTGCCGAAAGTCGCCATCGCGCCGATCATCGTCATATGGTTCGGCTACGGCCTGTCTTCAAAGGTGATCATCACGGCGGCAATCGCATTCTTCCCCTTGCTCGCCAACACGATCGTCGGTCTGCGCTCGGCGCCGACGGAGCAGATAGACATGCTGCGCGCGCACACCGCGACCGAGTGGCAGATCTTTCGGATGTCGCGACTGCCCCAGGCCCTACCCTTCATTTTCGTCGGTCTCGACGTGGCGATCGTGCTGTCGGTGATCGGCGCCATCGTCGGCGAATTCGTTGGCGCAAAGGAGGGCCTCGGCTTCCTGATCCTGCAGAAGAACTTCAACTTCGACATGGCGGGAGTCTTTGCGATTCTGCTGGTTCTTTCGATGATCGGCGTCGGGCTGCACCTTCTGATGACGACCATCCAACAGCGGGTGCTGTTCTGGGCGAACAGCAACCAGATACACCTGACCGGCCTCTAGCTAGAACTCGTCAACACGGGAGGACAATCCATGACTCAAAACGTCCGCGTCGCCAGCCACGATGAAGTGCCGGTCCTCGACCTGTCGCCGTTGCGCACGGGCGGCCAGATCGATTCGCTTGCGGCCGAGCTCGACCGTGCCTGCCGGGAGACAGGCTTCTTCTACGTCGCCAATCACGGCGTCAGCGAGACAGCCCTGAACGCGGTCTTTGGCGCCACGCGACGTTACTTCGCCACGCCGGAGGAGATCAGGCGCGGCCACGCCATGCACCCGTTCTACCGCCGCGGCTTCATGGCTCAAGGCGTCACGCGCCAGCCAGGGTACGCCGCCGACCTGAAGGAGAGCTATGAGGTCGGCGTCGATCTACCCGCCGACGATCCGGCCGTCCTTTCCGGCCTGCCGCTGCACGCGCCGAACCAGTGGCCGGCCGAGATGCCGTGGCTTCGCGAAGCGGCCGAGACCTACTTCGAGCAGGTGAAGTCCCTGGGGCTCGACCTGCTGCGCCTGATCGCCCGGGCGCTCGGGCTGCCGGATGGGTTTTTCGTCCAGTACACGCGCAAGCCCATGCTGCAGATGCGTCTGTTCCACTATCCACCCCAGAGGCCGGACACCTCGGCGGACGCCCACGGTGCCGCGCCCCACACCGATTTCGGCATGATCACGATACTCGCGCAGGATCCGATCGGCGGCCTCGAGCTGCGCAAGCGGGATGGCGAATGGATCGCGGCGCCATATATCGACGGAACGTTCGTGGTGAATATCGGCGACCTCTTCCAGCGCTGGACCAATGACGTTTACGTCTCGAATTTTCATCGGGTGACGAATCGCACCGGCCGGGAACGCTACTCCATCCCGGTGTTCTTCAACCTCGATTACGAAGCCCCCGTCGTCTGCCTGCCGACGTGCTGCAGTGCCGACTCGCCGCCCAAGCACGAGCCGATCAAGTTCGGCGACTACATCGTCAGCCGATTCAAGGCGGTGCAGCAGTTCGATCCCAACAGCCGAGTTGCCTGACCGGGCCTTCCAGAATGACCAAGCCGCGCACTCCGGCGCCCGAAGCTGACGCAGGCAGCCGGCCGAGCCTCAACGACATCTCGCTTGTCGACGTCGCCAGGATGGCCGGCGTGTCGCCGGCAACGGTGTCTCGCGTCCTCAATCATCCGAAGCTGGTCCGCGAGAGCAAGCGGCAGGCCGTGGAGGATGTGCTCGCCCGCGTGTCCTACATACGGAACAACGCGGCGCGCGCCCTGATCAGCCGCAAATCCCTGACGGTCGGGCTGATCGTTCCGACCCTCGCCAACCCGCTGTTTGCCTCCGGCATCGAGGCGATCGAGCAGACCCTGCAGGGCGCCGGCTACGGGCTCCTTGTCGCCTGTTCCTATCGCGATCCGGACCGCGAGTACGAGCAGACCAAGGTGATGCTGGAGCGTGGTGTCGATGGCATGATCCTGACCGGCCCCGTTCACAAGGAAGACCTGTTCCAGCTCACCCACTCGCGGGGAGTCGCCGTCAGCCTTCAGGACTGCAATGCCGATATCCTCGATCGCAGCGCCGTCGCCATGCGCGATGCCGACGCGATGGCTCTGGCCATCGACACGCTTGTGGCGCGCGGTCATCGAGACATCGCGATCCTGACCGGGCCGACCGGCAACACGCCCCCGGTCGCGGACCGCCTGCGTGGGGCGCGCGAGCGGATGACCCATCATTTCGGGCGTTCCCGCGACAACGATGTCGAGGAGACGCCCGACTACGACGCCGAGAGCTCGGTGCTCGCGGTGAAGCGCCTGCTCGACCGCAAATCGAGCTACACGGCCATTGCCTTGACGGGCGACATTCTGGCGATCGGCGCCGTCATGGAGCTGCGCCGTCGCGGCCTGTCGGTGCCGAAGGACATTTCCCTCATCGGCTGCGGCGACCAGGTCATGACGCAGTACGTCGACCCGCCGCTGACGACCGTCCATCTGCCCTTCCGCCAGATGGCCGAGCGCGCCGCCGAACGCCTGCTCGAGCAACTCGCCGGCGCCCCGCCGTCCGGGCTCGAATACATGAATTTCCACCTCGTCGAACGCGCCTCCGTTCGCACCCTCTGACCGCCCGATCGAAAGGACAATCAATGCATCGTATGGAAGCGTTCATTCGCGGCATGCCCAAGACCGAGCTGCACATGCATCTCGAGGGCAGCCTCGAGCCCGAGCTGCTGATCCGGCTGGGCGAACGCAACAAGCGCCCGCTTCGCTGGAAGACCGCGAAAGAGCTCAGAAATGCCTATGAGTTTTCCGATCTCCAGTCGTTTCTCGACCTTTACTACGAAGGTTGCCAGGTTCTCGTCGAAGAGGCCGACTTCTACGAGTTGACCCGCGACTATCTGCGCAAGGCGCACGCCGAGAACGTCATTCGCGCCGAGGTGTTTCTCGGACCGCAGAGCTTCACCAGTAAGGGAATCGACATCGCGCCGGTCCTCAACGGGACCCTCCAAGCCATGGAGGATGCCAGGAAGGAAGACGGGATAAGCTGCGGGTTGATCGTCACTGCCCAGCGTCACCGGACGGAACAGGACGCGCTTGATCTGCTCGAACAGGTTCGCCCCTGGTTCGGCCGCATCCTGGGCATCGGCATGGGCGGCGCCGAGAAAGGCAACCCGCCGTCCAAGTTCAGGCACTTCTTCCGG
>JADHLS010000298.1 GCA_016780605.1 Reyranella sp. | reverse complement strand
AGACGGTGACCGCGGCGCCGTCATTCAGCGCAGCGGTCGCGCCTGTGGCGCCGACGATGGCGGGAATGCCGTGTTCGCGGGCCACGATCGCGGCATGACAGGTCCGCCCGCCGCGATCGGTGACGATCGCCGCTGCCTTCTTCATCACCGGTTCCCACTCGGGGCTGGTGGTGGCGGCGACCAGGACCTCGCCGGCTTGGAAGGCCGCAAGGTCGGCCGGTCCGGATACCAGGCGCACCACGCCGCTCGCCGCCTTCTCGCCGACCGCTCGACCCTCGACGATGGGGGCAGTGGTTGCACGGACCTTGTAGGTCTCGATGACGGCGGCCGCACGGCGCGACACCACGGTCTCGGGTCGCGCCTGGACGATGTACAGCTCCCCATCGGGGCCGTCCTTGGCCCATTCGATGTCCATCGGTCGCGGCTCGCCAGCCAGGCGCGAATAGTGGTCCTCGATCTGCATGGCGCACCCGGCAAGGGTCAGGATTTCCGCGTCGCTGATGCAAAACCGATCGCGTTTGGCGGCCGGCGTGTCGACATAGATCGTCGAGCCGGCGGCGCCGCCATCGCCATGGACCAGCTGGCGGTGCTTGCCGCCCAGGGAGCGGCGCAGCACACAGCGACGGCCGGCGCGGTACGTCGGCTTGTGGACATGGAACTCGTCGGGATCGACCTTGCCCTGGACGATGCTCTCTCCCAGGCCCCATACCCCCGTCACGTACACGACGTCGCGAAAGCCGGTTTCGGTATCCAGCGTGAACATGACGCCGCTGGAGGCAGCGTCGGCCCGGACCATCTTCATGATGCCCACGGAAAGGGCGATCTTCAGGTGATCGAACCCGTTGGTGTTGCGATAGACGATGGCGCGATCGGTGAACACCGACGCAAAGCACTGCCGGCAGGCCTCGGTGAGCCCGTCGAGCCCCTGGATGTTCAGGAAACTCTCATGCTGGCCGGCGAAGCTTGCCGTCGGCAGATCCTCCGCCGTGGCCGAGCTGCGGACCGCGACGGCGACGTTGGCGCCGTACTCGGCTTCGAGCTTGCGGTAATTGTCGGCGATCAGCGACCGGACCGCTGCGGTGCCGGTCGCTGTGTGGACGATCGACCTCGCTTCAGCGGCGACCTTGGCGAGCTGCTTGATGTCGTCGGCGCCCGCATTGCGCAGCAGCGCCGCCAGCCGCGGCCAGGCACCGGCGTCGGTCAGGGCCGAGCGGTAGACCTCGGCGGTCAGGGCAAAGCCGTTGGGGACCCGCACGCCCTGGTCCGCCAGGGCAGAGTACATTTCCCCCAGCGAGGCATTCTTGCCGCCGACGATCGCCACGTCGTCCGAGCGGATGTCGCAGAACCAGCGGACTTGATCGCGTGACACGGGCGCCGGCATGGTCTGCTCCTTCGCGAGGCTGCATGGGCATCATCGGGAGACTTCGGCTGAGGGGCAGCCAATGTGCCGCTGGTCAGGCCCGTCAGCGGTAGACGAGGACGGGCATCGAGCTGTGGGTCAGCACCTTGTTCGTGACGCTGCCGAGGACGAGGGCTGAGACGCCGCGGCGCCCGTGCGATGCCATGCAGATCAGGTCGCAACCGGATTGTTTTGCGGCGTCAATAATCGCCTGATACGGATGCTCGCTCTCGACCTGAAGGACCCGGCACGGGACACCCAACGCCTTGGCCTTTCGTTCTGCGCTTGCGAGGAAGCGCGCAGCCTCTGCCTTGACGTGCCTCTCATAGACTTCCTTGGTATCGGACAGCTGCTTGGAATCGGCCGTGAGGACGTGAAAGGGCTCAGTCACCGTCAACGCCGTGACCTTGGCTCCGGCATCGCGGGCGAGACTGATGGCGTTGTCGACAGCAGCTTCCGACAGTCGTGAGCCGTCGGTCGCCACGAGAATGTTCTGAAACATCGTCCCCTCCCGACGCTGGCAATGGCAGAACCGAACCATGAACGGCCGCCCTTAACATTGATCGAGATCAATGGATGCCTCGACTGGTGTCTGAGGGGTCACCGAAGATGTCCTCCTTCATCCCGATCATTGCTCGCTGGTCTCGCATCGATGCGTGAGGCGGCGGTCCGACTGCAACGGCCCGCTCGGGGTTGACCCAGATCAAGGCCGAAGACCCTTCTTGCCTGATAGGGCTGACGGCGCTTTGACCTGCCTCAAGTCTCGATCATCCAATTGCTGCAAACTGGCTGTTTCGGAGAGGAGGGCTCATGCCGTCGTGGCTTCAGATTACCTTCCGCAACATCGATGCCTCGCCCGCCGTCGAGGCGAAGATCCGTGAGCGCGCCCGCGAGCTTGAGCAGTTCTTCGAACGAATCGTGAGCTGCCGCGTCGTGATCGAGGCGCCGAACCGGCGCCGCCAGGGCGATCTTTTTCACATCCGTGTCGACCTCAAGGTGCCGGGCAAGGAGATCGTGGTGAAGCGCGATCCGCCCGGGCACCATGCCCACGAGGACATCTACGTCGCGGTGCGCGATTGCTTCGACGCCGTGCGCCGTCAGCTCGAGGACCATGTGCGTCGCCGGCGTGGCGACGTGAAAACCCACGACATGCCCGCCCATGGCAAGGTCGCGAGCCTCATGGCCGAGCGCGACTACGGATTCATCGATACCAGCGATGGCACCGAAGTCTATTTCCATCGCAATGCCGTCGCCAATGGAGGCTTCGAGAAGCTGCTGGTGGGTGACGAGGTGCGCTTCTCCCTGCATCAGCGAGAGGCCGAGAAGGGGCCTCAGGCAAGCCACGTTGTTCCCATCGGCAAACATCATCTGCAACCGCAACGATGAGCGGATGGCCGCTGGTTGACGCAGGTCAAGGCTGTCGGACCGCGCTGCCGGCAGCTTGAAATCAACCCGAGAGGAGCGCCGATGAGCACCACCGGTCTCGACACCTTCGACACGACGGTCCAGGAAACCAATCATTGGCTGAAGATCATGATGGGCGAGCTCGGCATCGACGATCGCCGTATCGCCTTCAATGCCCTGCGCGCGGCCTTGCACGCGCTGCGGGATCGCATCGGGCCGGAGAACGCCGTCCATCTCGGCGCCCAGCTGCCGATGTTGCTGCGCGGTGCCTACTATGAGGGCTGGCACCCGGCCGGAACGCCCACGCGAGAGCGCCAGCTCCAGGCCTTCGTCGACCACGTCGCCGCTTGCCTGCCGCAGGACAGCCGTGTCAATCCCGCCGAGGCCGCGCGGGCCTGCTTTGCCGTGATGGAACGCTGCCTCGACCGTGGCGAGCTGCTCAAGGTCAGGCGCACCCTGCCGCACGAAGTGCTCAACCTCTTTCCCGATTCCCTTGTGAGGTAGCAGCCATGGCCAAGCATCCTGCAAAGACGTGGGTGGTCGTCGCCGACGGTGCCCGTGCGCGGTTTTTCCGTCCGGACGGGGAGACCTCCAAGCTGGTTCCGACACTTGGCGACCTCGTGGCGCCGCAAAGCCGGCAACGACCGCGCGACCTCAAGAGCGACAAGCCCGGCCGCAGCTTCAGCTCCTCGCGCAGCGGCATGCGCCATGCCTTCGAGCCGCCGCACGACTATCACAAGCTCGAGAAGCATCGCTTCATGGCCCTTATCGCCGATGCGCTCGACGAAGCCTGCCAGCGTCGGGATTTCGACGATCTCATTCTCGTGGCACCCCGCCGCAGCCTCGGCGAACTGCGGGGCTTGCTTTCCAAGCGCGTCCAGGGGCGACTGCGCCAGGAGGTGGCCAAGGATCTGACGAACGAGCCGGCCAGCCGCCTGCGCCGACATCTGGGTGTGCTGCTGCACTGACGACGCGATGCCAGCTCAGGGATTGCAAGGTCCTGGGGGCGACGTCGCCAGTGAGCGGCGATGGCCACGGACATTGGCTTGCACCAGCCGGCGGATCTCGTGAGCAAGCTCGTCGACCGGCGCCACCCTGTCGATGGGGCCATCGAACTCGACCCAGATCAAGATCGAGGCGAACCTCAAGAAAGGGTGCTGACGATCTACATCAACTTTGGGCACTGTGGATCCGCTCCCACTTGCCCCAGGCGAATGAGTCACCCTGCAGGGCAAGGCATTGGCCGGCTCGGGCAGGGGACGCCGGTCCACCAAGCATTGAAATTGTGAACTCGTCACCATTCTCGACGGCCACCTCGACGCGCTTTGGATCGGCTTGAAAGTGCAAGCGAAGGTGGCGGCCCCGCCATTGCAGCGGCATCGACAGCTCACGCCACTCCGGCAGCAGATGTGGATCGAGCACAATGTCGTTTTCTTTCAGCCGTATGCCAGCGATGCCAAACATCGTGGCCTGCCAAAGACTGCCGAGTGCCCCCACGTGCACGCCGCCCGCGGCATTGCCCATGTTGTTTGCGAGATCGATCTCCGCGGTCTGCCGGAAATAGGCTTGCGCAAGCGCGAGATCGCCCAGCCGCGCGGCGACGAGCGCGTGTACGCCGGGGCTGAGCGAGCTGCCATGCACGGTGCGCGGCGCGTAATAGCGGAAGTTGGCCGCGTGCACAGCGACTGGCCACCTTTCCCAGAACAAGGCGCTCAAGACCACCACATCTGCCTGCTTGATGAGCTGGGAACCGTTCATCCGGTCCTCGAGGCCGAAGTAGCCTGCAAACTGCTCAAAAAGCTTCGTTCCCGGGTCAGGGCCGGTCACGATCGAACTCGCCAGTGTGCGCCAGCGCTGACATTCAAGATCGGTGATATCGAGTCGGCGGGATAGCGTTGTCCAGTCGGCCGCCCGTTCGCGCTTCAGCATGGCTACCGCATCCGAAGCACGCTCGAGGTTGAAGACAGCCATGACGTTCGTGTAGGCATCGTCGTCGACGGTCTCGTGATATTCGTCGGGGCCGATCACCTGGCGGATATGGGCGCTGCCATCAGGTTCTACGCTCGCTCGGCTCGCCCAGAAGCGTGCTGTCTCCACAAGGATTTCGGCCCCAACGGTCGCCATGAACGTTTCATCGCCCGTGGCGCGCCAATAGTACCAGACGGCATAGGCGACGTCGGCGCTGATGTGGAGCTCTTGCTGACCGGTGAGAACGTCGACCGCTCGGCCGTCCGACCCGATCACTGTCGGTGGCGTGGCTTCATCACCGGTGTCGGCCGACTCCCATGCATAAAGGGCGCCCTCGCAGGCATGCGCTTTGGCCTTGCGGCGAGCTGCATCGAGAGTGTGGTAGCGATACATCAGGAGCGCACGCGCCGCTGCCGGGTCGGTGAAGACGTAGAAGGGCAGCATATAGATCTCGGTCTCCCAGAAGACGTGCCCGCTATACGCTTCCCCAGTGAGGCCGCGCGCGCCGATGGAAACATGGTCGTCGGCGGGATTGGCAGCTGAGACGAGATGGTAGATTGCAAAGCGGAGCGCACGTTGTGCGTCCTCATCGCCCGTGATCCGCACGTCGGCGGCTTCCCACCGGCGGCGCCAGGCATCGACATGATCTGCCACGGCCGTTGCAAAGCCACGGTTGCACACCGAGGTGAGATGACTGCGCGCCGCCTCCGCCGGGCCCGCGACGTCGCGCGAGGTAAAGACGGCGAACATGCGCTCGAGTCGTATTGTTTCCCCGAGAGCTACCTTCCACGACCACTGTTCCTCCCTGTGCTCCATCCTGGTCTCGGCGCTCGGCCGCGACGATGCAGCGGGATTGCGCACATGGGAAACCGCAGCAATCGCAACAGTCTTTCCAAATGCATGCAGGAGCGTTGCGCTCGGCTCGGAAGACAGCTGTTCGCCATCAGACGGTGCAATCCGTGTCCTGCAGTCGATTCGTCCGGCGTAGTTCTCGGGCGTAATCGCCAGCGACTGCAGCAGGACATGTCGATCGGCGAGGGAAGCAAGCTGGACGCATGTCAGTCGTGTGATGCGGCCGGTCGGGTCCTGGTGACGCCATTCCCGCCAGAGAGCGGCCTGTCGAAGGTCGAGCCGCCAACGATGTTCGAGGACAGTGCCCGATTTGAGAGATACGGGCTGATCCTCAACCGTCAGCTCGGCGTGCAACCAGTTTGGCAGAACCGCCAGCTTCGGGCCGGTAGCCTCGTTCGCAACGTAGATGCCGGCGACGAAAGCCGAGGGACGGGAAAGGCCCCTCCCCTCGGCAATCGAAGCTCTCATTCCAAGATATCCATTGCCGATGGCGAAGAGTGATTCGACCTCGTGCTCCCGTGCGGCATTGAGGCCATCTTCGGTGAGCATCCAAGCCGGATCGGGGCACGGCGATAGCACGAAGTCCCTCGTATCGACCATGCAATCGGAGCCCGCCACGGTAGTTCACTCTTGACTGGTGACCGGCGCGATTCGGGGCTCTCCCAACAATTAAGGCATTGATCTTGATCAATGGTCAGTGGTCAACCCACCCGGCTCGGCGATCAAGGCCACCGTCATCCGCTGACGGACCTTTTGCAGACGCAACGGCGCATCGCCCTGGGGATCGCCGTTGCCGCGCTATGCGGCGCGGCAAGCTATAGGCTTTCGTCCGTTATTGCGGATTTGGCTTCACCTTGGCATATGGCCAATAAATCCGGTGACCGTCGTAGTAGTCGTTGAGGCTCTTCACCCCTTCGGCGACGCTGATCTTGCCATCCGGCTCGCAGATCAGGAACCTTTCATCCGGCTCAGGCAGTCGACCTCTTTCTAGTTCTCCTTCTCGGGTGACCTTGACGTAG
>JADHLS010000297.1 GCA_016780605.1 Reyranella sp. | reverse complement strand
TAAGGATTGCCGCCGCCGCCCGTGCCCAGCACCCAGGCGCCGACCGCCAGCGATTCGATGTCGTCGAGCGAGAGGTCGCGCATGTTTAGGCGAACACGCTCTTGAACTCGATGTCGTAGCCGAAGGCACGCGGGCCGACATGGGCCAACCCCTTGGGCGACAGGAACACCCTGGGCGGCGGCAGGACGATCACCGTGACGCGCTGGCCGTAGCGGATGGTCTCGGTGCCGACCGCCTCGCCCGACACCGAATCGAGCACGCAGATCAGGTCGGGCGACATGGCGACCGGCTTGCCGTCGAGCCAGGCCACGATCCACTCGTTCTGGAAGTTGATCTCCAGCGCGGCGCCCTTGTCCTCGTCCATACCGTCGAACCGCGTGCGCCCACGCAGGAAGCCTTCAGTGGCGCGGCGCTCCACGTCGGCCACCTTGCCGCGGAACAGCACCTTGCCCGGCTCGACGTTCAGGATGGCCGCGATCGGGTCCTCGTGCCGGCGCTGGGCCTCGCGCACGGCCTGGCCGATGGCGATCGCCTTGGTCGTGGTGCCGTGGATGCCCCATTTCTTGACCTCGGCGCCGGTGCGCGGCGCCTTGCAGGTCGAGGCGATCGAGCCGTACTCGACGCAGATCTTGCGACTGACCCGCTCCATCCATTTCCAGGTCGGCACGCTCTCGACCACCGCTTCGAGACCGCGTACATCGACGGTGGTCAACGGACAGGGCTTGAGATCACCGACCGCGACCGACGTCATCTGCGCCTCGGGGTAAGCGCGGCCCATCATGTCGGAATCGATGACCGGTCGCTTGAGATGCGCCGCCGCCATCAAAGGCTGGATGGAATTCCCGCCGCCGATCTCGAGCGACATGATCCCGCGGAACTTGTGGCCGGTATGCTCCTCCATCAGCGCGACGGCGCGCGCGATGGTGCGGCTGTCGGTGAGCCGCTCCTGGCCGACGAGAGGCGCGCCCATGTTCGACACCGCGGCAATCCAGTCGTCGTCGGCGAGCTCGTCCGACGGCATCAGCTGCACGCAATAGCCCTCCTTGTAGAGGGCGCGCATGTTGAGAAGGCCGAGATAGGGGCTGCCGCCGCCGCCCGTGCCCAGTACCCAGGCGCCGACGGCCAGGGATTCGATGTCATCCAGTGTGATGTCGCGTAGCGGCATTGCGTTGCCAAGTCTCCAAACGGCTTCTATGTAGCGGCCTGCTCAAGTGCTGACAAAGCACTAGTAACCAAGGAGATACCGAGCAATGTCCGAGCCAACCAAAGTGGTCGCCTTCTGCGGCAGCCTGCGCAAGGGATCGTTCAATCGCATGGCGCTCAATGCCTTCGTCGAAAGGCTGCCGGCGGGCATGACGTCGCAGACGATCGAGATCGATTGGCCGCTCTACAACGCCGACATACAGGCGCAGGGCTTCCCGGCGCCTGTGGAGGCCGCGCAAAAGGCGATGCTGGCGGCGGACGGCATTGTTCTCGTCACGCCGGAATACAATTACGGCCCCTCGGGTGTGCTGAAGAACGCCATCGACTGGCTGTCGCGCATGACGCCGCAGCCTTTCGCCGGCAAACCGATCGCGATCTTCGGGGCGGCCGGCGGCGTTCTGGGCACGGCGCGCGCCCAATACCAGCTGCGCCAGATCCTGGTGTTCCTCGACGGCCGGCCGGTGAACAAGCCCGAGGTCATGATCGGCCAGGCGCAGAACCGTTTCGTCGACGGCAAGCTGACCGACGAGGCGTCAGGCAAGCTGTTGGGCGACCTCGGCGCCTCACTGCTGCTGGCGATCCGTCACGCCAAGGCCGCCGCGCAGCACGTCAAGTAATCACTGCGTCCGCAGGCTGAAGATATAGGCGACCAGGTCCTCCTGGTCGCGCGCGCCCAGCTGGAAGTCGGGCATGCGGCTGTGCGTGGCGGTCATGGCGCCCTTGAGCGTCGCAGCCGTCACGTCCTTGCGTGCCGCCAGCGCAGGAAACGTCGGCAATCCGTCGGAGCGGCCGGTCGTCGCCGTCCGGCTGACGACGTGGCAGTTGGCGCACCAGCGCTCGGCAAGCGCCTGGCCGCGCAGGGCATCCTGCGCCTCGGCGAGGCCGGCAAGCGGCAGCGACAGCAGCAAGGCAGCAAAGTGTCTGGCAATCTTCATGACGCAAGCCTCGGGCCGAACGACGCGAACGGCCTTGATCTATAGCAAAGCCGGCGTCGTCTTCACATGCTCGGGCTGAACGCCCATGGCCAGCACGCGGGCGGGGATGCGGCGCAGGATGGGCACGGCGTTCAAGAGGCGGACCGGCCACGGCGGCTGCAGCGGACGCGTACCGGCAAGCGTCGGCGCGATCATACGGTTCTGCAGGAACACCTGCATCGCCTGGGTGGCGCGCACCGGCCACAGGCGGCGATCCTGCACCGCCTGCAGATCGGAGTCCTCGAGCCGACCTTCCTTGAGCGGACCGACCAGGATATTGGCGGCGGCAACGGCATCCTGCACCGCGATGTTCACGCCAACGCCGCCCAGCGGCGACATGGTGTGGGCAGCATCGCCGATGCAGAGCAGGCCGGGCTTCCACCATTTTTCCAGGCGATCGACGCCGACCGTCAGCAGCTTCAGGTCGTCGACGGTACGCAGCTCGCCCATGCGGTCGGCCAGGAAGGGCATGAGACTCGCGATGCGTTCGCGGAACTTCTCGATCCCCGCCGCCTTCACGGTCTCGGCCGAGCCCTTGGCGATGACATAGGCGCACTGCCAGTAGTCGCCGCGATCCAGCATCACCAGGATGCTGCCGCGATCGAAACGGCCCATGGTCTCGGCCACATCGCTTGGCTTGTGACTGACACGGAACCAAAGGACGTCCATGGGTGCGCCCAGCACTGTCGGCCTGAAGCCCGCACTCTCGCGCACCGTCGAATGCCGACCATCGGCGCCGACCACTAGATCGGCGCGGATCTCCCGGTGCTCACCATCGACGGTGGCGCGAACGCCGACAACGCGGCCGTCCTCCTCGAGGAGACCGGTGGCATCGGCCTTCATCAGTACCGTGAAGTCCGGATAACGCTTGCCCTGCGCCGCCAGGAAATCGAGGAAGTCCCATTGCGGCATCATGGCGATGAAGCGCGCACGCACCGGCAGGTGCGAGAGGTCTGCGATCATCACCCGCTCGTCGCCGAACTGACCGGAGAAGCGGGAGATCTTCTGATGGGGAAGCTTCAGAAATTCATCGAGCAGGCCAAGCTCGTCCATGACGTTCAGCGTCGAGGGGTGAACCGTATCGCCGCGGAAGTCGCGCAGGAAGTCACCGTGCTTCTCCAGCACCACGCTCTTCACACCCGATCGCGCCAACAGGAAGCCCAGCATCATGCCCGCCGGCCCACCGCCGACGACGCAGCATTTGATGCCGGTGGCGGTCAGTCGAGCATCTCCCGCAGGACGCGGCCGGTCGCGGTGATGGCGAGCAGTGCCGGCACACCGAGCGGGCCCTTGACCCAGTCCTTGGTCGTGGGCGTGTAGCTCATGCAGTCCATGGCCACGAGATCGGGCTTGCGCTCGGCAAGTCGACTGGCGGCAGCGGCGGCTTGGCTTTTATCGGCGCTGGGCGCCAACGCTTCGGCTACGATTTCGACGCCAGGCCGCGCCCATTTCGATGCCAGCTTCTCGCCCTGCTCGGCGAGCGGGATCAGGAGCCCGAGTCGGCCGCGCGGCAGCAGCCCGGCAGCGAGGCCACTCAGCACGCGCGAGGGAAACAACACGTTCTCATCGCCCGGCATCGGCGGGAACTCGCCGGTGCAGGCATAGACCAGCACATCGCAGCCGTCGCCGCGCAGCTTGTCGAGTGCGGCGGGCGAGCGGGCAATGACCGCTTTCTTGGAGATCTTCACGTCGCGGCCGCCGCGCAGCCGGGTGTAGAGCGTGTCGCCGCCATTCTCGGGCTTGAGGGTATCGACCTCGGCATCGGACAGGCCATCGAGCGCCCCGCGCAGGATCACTTTCGTACCGGGCGGCGCGTGGTCGGCGAACAACGCGGCAATGTCGTCGCGTGGCGCCTGGCCGATAGTGACGATTCCGAGGGTTCTGGACATGAGGGGATCATACTCTTCCGGACCGTGCGCGTCCCGCGCGCTCATGTTCTTCCGGACCGCGAGCCTCCGGCTCGCTCATGTTCTTCGTCTTGGCCGGGAGCGCGCCACTCCAGTCGCGCATCATGGTGGCGGTTCACCAAAGTATGAGCGGCACTGGAGTGCCGCGCTCCCGGCAATGACCATGAGCGAGCCGGAGGCTCGCGGTCCGGAAGACTAAGACTCGAGGGGAACCGCGTCGGCGTCGTTCCAGGCCAAACCGACGGCGTCACCCGGCCTGCGTGAGGGCCGTTCGCCGGCATGCGTCTCGCGCACCAGCAGCGATAGGCCGTTGCCGGAGCTCACCCGGAGCAACGTCGAACCGCCGAGAAAGTTGGCGGTCTCCACGGTACCTTTCACGCGGGCGCCATCCGAGACCAGGCGGATCTTCTCCGGCCGCAGCGCGCGGGCGCGACCACCCTCCTCCAGGATGTTGATCTCGCCGATGAAGTCGGCAACGAAGCGTGTGCGCGGGCGCTCGTAGATCTCGGTCGGCGCGCCGACCTGCTCGACCTTGCCGTGATTCATCACGGCAATGCGGTCGCTCATCGCCAGCGCCTCCTCCTGGTCGTGGGTCACGAACACCAGGGTGACGCCCAGCCGCTTCTGCAGCTCCTTCAATTCGAACTGCATCTGCTGGCGTAGCTTGCGGTCGAGCGCGCCCAGCGGCTCGTCGCACAAGAGCACCGGCGGCTCGACGACCAGGGCGCGGGCAAGCGCCACGCGCTGCTGCTGGCCGCCCGAGAGCTGGCCGGGCTTGCGCTCCTCGAGCCCGGTCAGCGCGACCTGGGCAAGGGCTGCCTTCACGCGGCGCTCGATGTCGGGCTTGGGCACCTCGCGCATGCGCAAGCCGAAGGCCACGTTCTCGGCCACGGTGCGATGCGGGAAGAGCGCATAGGACTGGAACACCATGCCCATGTCGCGCTTGTGCACGGGCAGGTCGGTGATGTCGCGGCCGGCAACGTGAACGCGGCCGGTATCGGGCAATTCGAAGCCCGCGATCATGCGCAAGCTCGTGGTCTTGCCGCAACCCGACGGCCCCAGCAGGGAGAAGAACTCGCCGGCAGCGATGTCAAGCGTCACCCCGTCGACGGCCCGCACGCGGCCGTCGAAGGTTTTCGTCACGTTGTCGAGCTTGATGGTAGCGGAGGTCATGTGCGCACATCTGTCATCCCGAGCCCAGCGAGGGACCTTTACGGGTCAGTAAAGGTCCCTCGGCCTTCGGCCTCGGGATGACAAGCTATCCCTTCAGGATTTTCGTCACGCGCGCGTCGATGTCTTCCTTGCGCGCGTTGTACCACTTCCAGTCGGGCTGGATGAGCGTCGCGACCTTGGCCTCGGTGGTGAGGAGCTTTTGGTCATACTTGGCGTCGAGCTTCACCTTCTTGTTGGCAGGCGAATACCACACGCCCTCGGCCAGCAGCTTCTGCACATCGGGCCTCAGCATGTAGTCGATATAGGCGAAGGCCAGTTCCTTCACCTTCGAACCCGGCGTGACATTCAGCACCTGCTCGAGCGCCATCACGCCTTCGGAGGGGCTGGCGAAATCGACCGGCTGGTTCTGGCCGTCGTAGCGATAGACGCCGGAATCGTGGATCACGGCCTCGCTGACCTCGCCCGACAGCAGGAGCTTCTCCATCTGGCCGGTGAAATCGACCAGCTTGATGGGCTTCAGCTGCTCCAACGCCTTGTAGGCGGCGTCGAGATCCTGCAGGCCCTTGCCATAAATCTTGCCCAACATCATGAGATGGCACTGGCCGAGGCTGTTCACCGGGATGATGTAGCTGCCGCGGGCGCCGGCGAGCTTGGGATCGGCGAGATCCTTCCATGATGTCGGCTTGGTGAGGCCCTTGTCGGTGCGGAAGCCGAGGCCGATCGCGCTGGTGAAGATCGCCACGCCGACGATCTTGTCGCTCACCGCCCAGGGATAGACGTCGGCGACGTTGGGTGCCTCCTTCGCCGTGATCTTGTCCATCACCAGCCCCTCGGTGAAGCAGTTCCACTGCTCGTTCGAGTTGGTGTGCAGGACGTCGTACAGCGGATCGTTCTTGGGACTGGCCTGCAGCTTGGGCACATAAGGGAAGGCCTGGTCGGCCTGCACCGTGCACTTGAACTCCTTCTCGAAAGCCGGCAGGACCGTGGCCTTCATGATGTCGCCCCACTTGCCGCCCCAGGTCGTGATCTTGAGCGTCTTCGTCTGGGCGTGAGCGATCGACGGCGCGGCAAGCGATGCTGCCGCCACGGCGCCGGTTCCGAGCAACATACGACGTGAAATCATGGCAACCCCCTCTGTTCCCTTTTTCGTTCCCATCTACAGCTTAACGTAGGCCTTGAGCCCGATCAGTCTTTCCAGCACCAGCACGACCGATAATGCCAGCAAAATCGAGACCATCGAGGCGGCGGCAATGGCGCCATCGAGGTCGAACTTCATGTAATTGAACAGCACCACCGGCAGGGTCTCGCCCTTGGGAACGACCAGGAACAGCGACACCGGGAACTGGTCGAACGACACGATGAAGGCGAACACGCCGCCGGCGAACAC
>JADHLS010000296.1 GCA_016780605.1 Reyranella sp. | reverse complement strand
GCGTGGGTTGGAGCGATGCACGATCAGGTTGGGACAGAGCGGTGCGGGCGCACGGCCTGTCTCGTCGGCCGCCCGCTTGAGATCCTCGCTCATGTCGGCGACCCAGGCATCGAGCTCAGCGACGGTGCGGCAGTTGGCGGTGGGAAACGAGCCGATGACCCCGGCGCGGCACGCCGCCTTCACCAGCGCCGGACCCGAGACCAGGAACATCGGCGCCGCGATCAGCGGCAGGCGGAGGCGGCTCCTGAGGGGCGCGGGGAGTGACATGGCAGCAGACTACCTCAGCGCGGGATCGCGAGAAGCACGATCCCGACGGTGACCATCATCGCAGCCGCGATGCGGCGCGGTCCGAAGCCTTCCTTCAACACGAGCGTGCCCAGCACGGCGCCGAAGATCACGCTCGTCTCCCTCACCGCGCTCACCGGCCCCAGCGGCAGGCTTGCGGCCGCGGCCAGGAAGGCGAGGAAGCCCACCACCGATACCGCGCCCGCCACAAATCCGATCAGCCCGTGACGGCGCGCGTAGTCCATGGCCTCGGCCCGCCGCACGACGACGCCATAGCAGAGCGTGCCGAACCCGGTGATGATCTCCAGGCAAGCCTGGAAGCCCAGCACGGTCCCGGCAGAGCGCACGCCGAGCCCGGCGAAGAAGCTGTAGGTCGCGACCGACAGGCCGGTCGCCAGGGCGAAGCCCACGGCAGAGCGGCTCGCGCCGGCGCCGAAGGACAGGATCATGATGCCGAGCGAGATCAGGGCGACGGCGACGATCTGGCCCGTGCTCAAGGCCTCGCCGATCGCGATGAAGGCCGCGATCGTGGTGAGCACTGGCGCCAGCCCGCGCGCCAGCGGGTAGACGACGCTCATGTCGCCCACGCCGTACGAGCGGACCAGCAGCGCGTAATAGGCGAACATCACGACAGACGTGACGGCGAGCCATTTCCAGCTCGCCGGCGCCGGCCACTCGACGAACGGCAGGGCCATGAGACCAACCATCATGCCGGTGGTGCGGATCGCCACCATGGTAAGCATGCGATCGCCGGCCGACTTGACCAGCGCGTTCCACGTGGCGTGAGCGATCGCCGAGAGAATGACGAGGCCATAGAGGAGCGCCGCGGACATGCCATCCGATGTGCCGGCGCATCGTGCGGGCGGTCAACGGCCCCGATGCCGTCGAATGCTTCCCGGGCCGCCACGCAGACAGTTGTAAGGTCGCGAGCCGCGACGAGAAATCGTCGCGGCTCGCGCCAGGCGATCAGACGGCCGCGGTCAGGCCTTCCTGCTCGATGGTGCGCTTGACCGCCGGGCGGTTCTTCATGCGCTCGTAGTGGGCGGCGCAGTTCTTGGGCAGGGTCATCTTCATGCGCGCCGCCGCCCAGAACTCGACGTAGAAGAGCGCGGCGTCGGCGATCGAGAACTGGCCGGCGATGTACTCCTTGCCCTCGAGCGCCTTGTCCATGAGGGCGAGGCCCTTCTCCATGATCTCCTTGCCGCGCGCCTTGACCTTGTCGTGGTCGGCTTCGGTCGGAGCGTAGTTGGCCGGCCGGAACATGCGCGAGAAGCCCTGCATGTGCATGGTCGAGACGACATAGTCCAAGGCCTCGAGCACGCGCGCCTCACTGTCGGGGTCGGTCGGCAGCAGATGCTTGTCCGGGTTCTTGCGCGCGAGCCACGTGGCGATCGCCGGGAACTCGGTGAGGACCTGGCCGTCGTCGCGCACCAGCGTCGGCACCTTGGACTTGGGATTGATCTTCACGAAGTCCGGCCCGTACTGCTCCTGCTTGGCGCCGTCGATCTTCTGCAGGTCGTACGGCTTGCCGATCTCCTCGAGGAGAACATGGATGCCGATCGAGCAGGCGCCGGGCATGTAATAGAGCTTCATCGCAAACTCCCTTGAGTTGGGTGGTCGTCTTGGACGGCGGACGCTAGCATCGCGGCCACAGCGGGGGAATCACAATGCCGACAGACAATCTCCGGTCCCTTGTAGGGACTTCATCGACCAAGGTCGGCACTTTCCTCTTCGAATTCGCGACACCGGGCATCGGCCAGATCCTGAAAGCGGCGGGTGCGGACTTTGCGGTGCTCGACATGGAGCACACTGGTTTCGGATTCGATACCGTCCGACAGGTGGTGCGCTACTGCCAGGCCGCGACACTGCCGATTGTGGTGCGCGTGCCGAGCCAGCAGCGCCATCACATATCGCGGGCGCTCGACACCGGCGCCGACGGCGTGATGGTGCCGATCGTCTCGTCGGTCGAGCAGGCGAAGGCGGTGCTCGACGCCGGCAAATATTGGCCGGACGGCACGCGCGGCGTGGCGCTGGGCCTCGCCCACGAGCGCTTCGCGATGCGAAGCGAGCCCCTGGTGCCGCGCTTTGCCGAGCAGAACCAGCGCACCGCCATCATCCTGCAGGTCGAGGATCCGCGCGGCGCCGCGGCGGCCGACGAGATCGCGGCGCTGCCTGGCGTCGACATGCTTTGGCTCGGCCACAACGATCTCTCGGTGGCGCTGGGCGAACCCGGCGCGTTCGACCATCCCGATTTCGCCCGGGCCGAGCAGGCGACCCTCGCGGCGGCGAAGAAGCACGGCAAGTCGGCCGGCCGGCTCGCCGTCGACGCCAAGCAGGCTGCCCAGTTCGCGGCCATGGGTTACGACTTCGTATCGATCGCGGGCGACGTCTGGCTGCTGCAGCAGGCCTTCGCGTCGGGACTGGCGGTAGTGAAGAAATCCTCACCCTGAGAAGCATCGCGAAGCGATGCGTCTCGAAGGGTGGGCAACAGCACGACTGGGGCCATCCTTCGAGACGCGCCCTGCGGGATGAGGTTATTGCCTGATCACAACAGGCAACGATCGAATGCCGCGGATGAAGTTGGAGTAGAGCCGCACCGGCGGCCCTGCGATCTCGATCGTGAGATCGCGCTTCAGCATCTCCTCCCACAGGATCTTGAGCTGCATCTCGGCCAGGCGGTCGCCGACACAGCGATGGATGCCGGCGCCGAACGACAGGTGATGACGCGCCCTGGGGCGGCCGACTACGAAGCGCTCAGGCTCCTCAATCGCGTCTTCGTCGCGATTGCCCGAGACGTACCACATCACGACCTTGTCGCCCTGCTTGATCGCGCGGCCGGCGAGCTCGCAGTCGCGCGTGGCGGTGCGGCGCATGTGGATCACCGGTGTCTGCCAGCGGATGATCTCCGACACTAGGCTGTCGAGCAGCCCGGCATCGGCCTTGACCTTGTCGAGCTCGGCCGGGTTCTCCTGCACCGCCATCAACCCGCCGGTCATCGAGTTGCGCGTGGTGTCGTTGCCGCCCACGATCAGAAGCGCGAAGTTGCCGATGAACTCGCGCATCGGCATGGCCTTGGTGGCCTCGGAGTGCGCCATCATCGAGATCAGGTCGAACTTGGGCGGCTCGGCAGCGCGCTCCTTCCACAGGGCCGCCATGGTCTCGGCCATGACGGTAAGCTCGGCCATGCGCTCGGCCTCGCTCTTAACCACGGCGTCGGCTGCCTCGACGTTGGCGATGGCGACGTCGGACCAGTGGGTGAGTTTGCGCCGCTCGGCCTGCGGGAAATCGAACAGCGTCGCCAGCATCAGCGCGGTGAGCTCGGTCGAGACGCGATCGACCCAGTCGAACGGCTGATTGCGCGGCAGGCCATCGAGCACCGCCGCCGTGCGCTGGCGGATCAGGCCTTCCAGGTTGGCGAGGTTGGAGGGCGCTACGATCGGCGCCACCGTCTTGCGCTGCGCGGTGTGGCGCGGCGGGTCCATGCGGATGAAGTTCGGCAGCTCCTGGCCCTTGGGTCGGTCCTCGATCTGGATGCCGCCCCACTCGGAGGCCGACGAATAGGTGGCGGGATCGAGCTCGACCTTCATGATGTCGGCGTAGCGCGTCACCGACCAATAAGGACCGTAGGGGCTGTCGGCGTGGCGATGCACCGGATCCTCGCGCCGCAGGGCGGCAAAAGGCTCGCGCCAGCTGTCGTCGCGGTAAAGGGTGGGGCTGCTGACGTCGGCGAGGCCAAGCGGCGGTGCGTTCATGACGAGCCTCAGGAAAAAGCGCCGGCCTGCTGGGCCGCAAGGGCAAACAGGGCGACGGCCAGGATCAGCAGCAACCAGGGCATGCCCGTGGGATTCTCCAGCGCTGCATTGGATGGATTGGCGGGATCGTAATGCACGTCGATGACGGCGCCCTTGGGGTAGCGCGCGGCAACGCCCGCGGCGTAGGATTCGCTGGCCGCCGCCACCATACCGACCTTGATCTGGCGGCTCACATAATCGACGTCGTTCACGCGGTAGCTGTATTCGACCGCAGGTGCGTGGGTGACGCTGGTTCGTCCGTCAGAGCGATTTTCGAGACGCTCGGTGCCGCTGCTGAGCACGGTGCCGCGCACCAGCGGCCAGTCGGCGGCGCGGCGCGACTGGCGCCAGCTGGCGATGAAAAAGAGCAGCAGCAGCAGCGCGAAAACCGAGGCGAAGATCACGACCGGTGCGTTGGCGTGCGGAAAGTGCTGCTCGATCAGGCGCGGGGCCGCGGTGACCAGCCAGTAGACGATGCCGGCGAAGACCAGCAGGCCGGCAGCCACGACCGCGATGGCCTTGCCGACGCCCTCGGGCGCGGCCCGCTCAAGCACGCAGTTCTTCGGATTGGCCGGGTCGTAGTACACCGTGACGGCAGCGCCGACGGTGTAGCGGCTGAGCGTCGCCTCGGTGTTGGCGCCGCCTGTATCCTCGCCGATGCTGATTCGGTTGCCGCGGATCTTGTGGCCGCCGACCGAGAATTCGTACTCGACGTCGGGCATCGTCTTCACCGTCGTGGTCTCGCCGGCGAAGCGATGCCGATCGGCCGCGGTGCCGCTCTTCACGATGCGGCCGACCGCCGTCGACCAGCCCGCGGCGCGCCGCACCTCAAGCATCTTGTTGGCGATCACGGCCATCACCAGCACGACCATCGGCAGGAAGATCAGCCCGATCCAGAAGTAGTCGGAATTGCCGAACGGCAGCCAGCGGCGCACGAAGCTGGCCACGACGATCAGCGCGACCGAGCCGATCACTGCCGCCACCGCCCAGGTCGGCGGCTCGGACGACCGGCGCTTCGCCGCCCGTGATTCTGTCCGCTCCTCAGCCTCGGCCTCGCTTTCCCAGGTGAAGGCCTGGCGCCAGCCGGGATCGCGGGCCCGATATTTCAGCAGGGCGGCCTTGGCTTCGGCGGCGGTGAACGGCTTGGCGGGATGGCCCTCGCGGTGGCCGTCATCGGCGGTCACGTCGAAGGTGCCCTCGGGCCGGGCCGTGACCTCGATATTGGAGCCGTCATCCTCGTCGTCGAGGACCAGGAACCAGCCCTGGGGATGGGGAACGCTATCGAACGCTCGCCCGATGTCGTCCGCCGACGGATCGGTCGTGAACTTGTCGTTGACGCAGAGTTCCATGGCCATCGCCTGCCCCGCCTCGACTTCGACCCGAAACGCTCAGCATGCTCCGTGCAAACGTCAAGCATTTTTGCCACAACAGGCCTGTATTTGGCGCGTTGACAGGCCGAAAGCGGGGGCGCACACCGTCGCGCCGCCGCCACCCTGGGCGGCGTTTGACCTTATGGCCCCTGACAGCACCAGCCCGTCGACCGCAACCGACGCTGCCCACGCCGATCCGCACAGCAAGGCGACCGCTGCCCTGATCGTGGGCGCCCTGGGCGTGGTGTTCGGCGATATCGGCACCAGCCCGCTGTACGCGCTGCGTGAGACCTTCATGCACGACACCAGCCTGGCGCCGACGCGCGAGCATGTGCTGGGTGTGCTGTCGACCCTGTTCTGGGCGATCACCCTCACCGTCACCATCAAGTACGTCACCCTGATCATGCGCGCCGACAACAAGGGCGAGGGTGGCGTGCTGGCGCTGGCCACACTTGCCGGTCACGGGCTGAACGGTGGCAGCCGAAAGATTCGCCACGCCATCGTCACACTGGCCGTTATCGGACTGGCGCTGTTCTATGGCGACGCCATCATCACCCCGGCTGTCTCGGTGATGGGTGCGGTCGAAGGTCTGTCGGCGGCAGCGCCGTCCTTCGAGCCCTATGTCGTGCCGCTGGTGCTGGTCATCCTGGTGGCCCTCTTCCTGCTGCAGGCGCGCGGCACGGCCGATGTCGGTCGACTGTTCGGACCGGTGATGTTCGTGTGGTTCGTCGTGCTGGCCGTGCTCGGTGGCTGGCAGATCGCCAAAAACCCGTCGGTGCTTCAGGCGATCAATCCGCTCTATGCGATCCGGCTGATCGGCGACCAAGGGCTCGGCATATTCTGGGCCTTCGGTTCGATCGTGCTGGCCGTCACCGGCGCCGAAGCGCTCTACGCCGACATGGGCCATTTCGGCCGCCGCCCGATCCGCACGGGCTGGCTCGCCCTGGTCATGCCGGGCCTGCTGCTCAACTATTTCGGTCAGGGTGCGCTGATCATCGAAGACCCCACGCGGGTGCGCCAGGTATTCTTCGAGCTGGTGCCGCAGGAGCACATCATCTTCCTGGTGGTGCTCGCCACCCTTGCCGCCGTGATCGCCTCGCAAGCCGTCATCACCGGCGTGTTCTCGCTGACGCGCCAGGCGATCCAGCTGGGCTACCTGCCGCGCATGGAGATCCAGCACACGTCGGAAACAACGATCGGCCAGATCTACA
>JADHLS010000295.1 GCA_016780605.1 Reyranella sp. | reverse complement strand
TTCACCGACCGGAGTGAACGCGCAGCAGCCCGGGACGCTAGCAATCGGGTTCCTCAGCAGCCGGGCACTTGGTGAATCCGGTGCCTTGGTGGCCGCCTTCAAAACAGGCCTGACCGAAACAGGATTTGTGGAAGGCCAACAACTTTCCATTGCCTATCGCTGGGCCGAGGGTCGGTATGAGAAGCTACCGGCGCTGGCCGCGGAGCTTGTCGGCCTCCGTGTGGTGGCAATTCTTGCCGCTGGAGGCGCGCCATCGGCCCTTGCGGCAAAGGCGGCCACTTCGGAGATCCCGATTGTTTTCTCTGCCCTTACCGACGCGGTGCGGTATGGCCTAGTCGCCAGTCTGAGCCGACCAGGCGGCAACGTGACCGGCATGAGTGTTTTCAATAATTCTCTCGCGCCAAAGCGACTGGAATTGCTGCGTGAACTGGTTCCCAACAACACCGTCGTGGCACTTCTCGCGAACCCGAATAATCCAATTTCAGAGAATGACATGAAAGAGGCCGTCGCAGCAGCACGGTCGCTTGGGCTTCAGCTTCACGTGCTGCATGCCCAAAACGACAGTGAGCTTGAGACTGCCATTCCCAAAGCGGTCACCTTGGCCGCCGGCGCGCTCGTGGTCACTGGCGACCCGTTCTTTGATAGCCAACGAGAGAAATTAGTGGGACTTGCCGCTCAGTCCGGCGTTCCGGCGATCTACGCTTGGCGAGAATATGTCGATGTGGGCGGACTGATCAGTTACGGCACCAGCATTGCGGACGCCTATCGGCATGCTGGCGTCTACGTTGGTCGTATTTTGAAAGGCGAGAAGGCCGCTAACTTGCCAGTCTTGCAGCCAACGAAATTCGAGCTGGTGATTAGCCTCACGACGTCCAAGAAACTCGGCCTGACTATCCCGCCGTCGATCCTCGCCCGCGCCGACGAGGTGATCGAATGATCACGCGTCGCAAGGTGGGCGGGCACCACGATAAGGCCGAAGGGACTAGCGGATGTTGGGGGGGGCTTCTTGACCGGCGAGCGCGTGACAAGGCGTTTGGCAGCACTTCTGGCAGCGGATTTCATTGGTTACGCACTCTGGGTCAGTTGCGTCGCTTAAGGGTTGCGCTGACGGCTTCGCTTTTGACTCTTCGTTCGGGGAGCCTTGAATCCAATGGAACAAGTCCTGATGCCACGCGTCAAACCCGAGGACGTCGGAATGTCGTCCGAGCGGCTCTCGCAGATCCGCAAGTTCGTTAACGCTGAGGTTGAAGGCAATCAGCTACCCGGCGCGGTCGTGGCCATCGCAAGGCGCGGCAAACTCGTATTTTTCGAAGCGTTTGGCCACCGAGACAAGGCTGCGGGCCTGCCGATGACGACAGATGCCATTTTTGGCATCGCGTCCATGACCAAACCGATGGTGGCCGTCGCGGCCTTGCAACTTTTCGAGCAGGGCCGGCTGTTAATGGATGATCCCCTCGCAAAATACTTCCCCGAGTTTTCCGACATGAAGGTCGTAGTACTCGACGCGAAGAATGAAGAAATTGTCGGAACAGTACCCGCCGCACGGAAGATTACGATCCAGGACCTGTTTCGGCATACGTCCAGCCTGAGCTATGGTCGCAGCGGAACCACGGCGGTTCACAAAATGTATCCCTTGTCGAGTGACGCCGCTTCCAGCTCTCTCACCGGTAGTGCGTTTCTCGACTTATTGAGTTCTCTACCTCTGCCGTACCAACCAGGGACGGTTTGGGAATATGGCTTCGGACTCGACGTGCTTGGGCTCGTCATCGAAGCGATTACGGCGAAACCCCTTAGCCAATATCTGCAGGAGAATGTGTGGCATCCGCTCGGCATGGTCGATACCGGATACATCGTGCCACCGGGCAAGTTGGAACGCTTCGCGGCGCCCTTGCCCAACGATCCAACAACGGGGTTGCCCCAATCCGTACCCTCGCCGACGCAAACAAGGCTGTACGACTGTGGCGGGACCGGCGTGCATTCGACAACCGCGGACTATCTGCGGTTCGCCCAGATGTTGCTCGACGGCGGTGCTTGTGGCAGCGCGCGTATACTTGGTCGCAAAACGGTTGAGTACATGTTGGCCAATCACCTCGGTCCAGACATTCGGAACCAAGTTGGTAGTGGAAGCGCGGTACATACCGACTATGCTTTTGGCCTCGGGGTAGCTGTTCGAACCATACCTGGCGTGGCCCGCACAATGGGATCGGTCGGCGAGTTCTCGTGGCCGGGTGCATTCGGCACGTATTGGTGGGCGGATCCACGGGAGCAGTTGGTGGCCGTCTGGATGGTCAGTACACCGGCTGCAGCTCAGCGCGCAAAGTATCGGTTCATCATCAACTCGCTGGTCAATCAGGCGATAGTCGACTGAACCAGCGGCGAGGATACGACTCGGCCAATGTCCGCTTTGGGTCAAAAGGCGACATAGCGGGATTGTGGCCGGATGTCCGCGTTTCCCTCGAAAGCCGACAGTCCCAGTTTATGAGTACACGCCTCAGTCGCAGTTTACCGCGACCTTGGAGGTCCACGCTCCGGCAAGAAAGACTACCCCGTCTGCTTCTTGTCCTGCTGGATCTTCATCCGGCAGAGCGCGATCGCCTTCTGCGCCGTCGCCGCATGCTTGCCCATCGGCTCGACCTCGAGAAACCGCTGCCACGCCGCCAGCGCCTCCTCGCAGCGCTCGACCTTGGTCAGCAGCAGCGCCAGGTTGAAGTGCGCGTCGCCCCAGTCGGGCTGCGCCTTCACCGCCCGCCGGTACTCGGCGATGGCGAGGTCCATCTGCTGCTCGTCCTCGGCCGCCAGTGCGAGGTTGTACCAGGCCTCGGCAAACGCCGGATCGCGCGCCACCGCGATCTGCCACGCCACCTTGGCCTCCGGCCCGCGCCCCTGCGCCTGGAAGACGTTGCCGAGGTTGAACGGCAGCACCGGGTCGGCGGTGTCGGCGCGCATCGCCGTGGTGTAGAGGCTCTCGGCCGTGGCGTGGTCGCCCTCGGCTTCGGCCTCCTCGGCCTCGGCCAACAGATCGTCGATGCTGCGCGGCTTCTGCTGGCCGCCGAACATGGTCAACTGACCCGAGAGCTCGGCCAGCTGCCCGCCGACCTCGCGCAGAAGCTCGCCGGTCGGCCCCTCGGCCAGGCGCGCCTCGGCCAGCGTGCCGCCGCGCCGCCGCAGCGCCACCGAAGCTTCCAGCACGTTGCCGATGGGCACACCGCGCTTCAGCAGCCGCGCCGCCTCGCGCGCGGCGACGAGGTCGCTCCAGGCATAGCGCTCGTCGACCGGCTCCAGCACGTCGAACAGCACCAGGCAGGAGAGGAGGTTGGGCGAGAGGCCCGACAGCCGTTCGATCTCGGCCCGCCCCATGCTGCGGTCGACCTCGGCCGGCGGCGGCAGCAGGCCGAGCTGGCGGCGCAGCACGTTCTCGCTGATCAGCGCGGCCGTCGCCGGCAGGCCCGGCGGCAGGGCGACGCGACCGTCGTCGAGCGCACGGTCGACCGCTGAGTGGCCAAACGCAATGACGGTGATGGTGCGGCCCGGCCGCGTCGCGAGCTTGGCCTCGCGTACGCGCACAAGCGTGTCGAGGCGCCGCCGCGTCAATCCCTGGATGCGGCCGACGAGGAAGAGCGTCTGGCCGGCGAGAGGCAAGTCCGTCTCGCTAGCCGCGCGCCGCCTTGCGGGCCGCCGGTTTCTTCGCGACGGGCTTGCGTGCCGTCTCCTTCTCCTTGGCCGCAGGCGCCTCCGCCTTCTTGCTGGGCGCGCGCGGCCGGCGCAGCGCGCCCTCGCCGCCCGCCGCCTCGAGGCTCTTCTTCAGCGCGTCCATGATGTTGACGACGTTGGCCGGCTGGCTGGGCTCGGGCACGGTGAAGGTCTGGCCCGCCTGCTTGGCCTTCAGCATGGAGACGACGGCCTCCTCGTAGCGGTCGGTGAAGGTCTCGGGCTCGAAGTGGCCCGACATGCGGTTGATGATCTCCTGGGCGATGTCGAGCATCTCGCCCGGCAGCTTGACGTCGCTGATCTCGTCGAAGATCTCGGAGCCGGCGCGCACCTCGTAGGGATAGCGCAGGGTGGTGGCCAGCATGCCCTTGTCGCGCGGCTGCAGCATCAGCATGCGCTCGCGCCTGGCCAGCACGATGCGGCCGATGCCCACCATCTTCTTCCTGGTCATGGCCTCGCGGATGACGGCGAACGCCTCCTCGGCGACCTTGTCGTCGGGCGCCAGATAGTAGGGGCTGTCGAGATAGATCTCGTCGATCTCGGCCGCGGGCACGAAGGTCTCGATCTCGATCGTCTTGGTGCTCTCGAGCTTGAGCGCCTCGATCTCCTCATCCTCGACCATAACGTACTGGCCCTTGGAGACCTGATAGCCCTTCACGCGATCGGCCGTGTCGACCGGCTCGCCGGTGACGCTGTCGACCATGTTCTGCTTCAGCCGGTTGCCGGTCTTGCGGTTCAGCGTGTTGAACGACACGCGCTCCGACGCCGACGAGGCGTTGTAGAGCGCGACGGCGCACGAGACCAACGACAGCTTGAGGTAGCCCTTCCACGAGGAACGCGCCATCGACTGACTCCGGGATGCGGGGGTGGCGGGATTTTACTTCAGAGGGGCTGACAGGTCTAATTTGAGACGATTGATACAATCGGTATGACCAACAGCGAGCTGCGGGATGCGCTCCGAGAATTTGTACCGGTGGCATTGTCCTCGAAATCACGACGTAACTCGACGCTAGGGTATGCCATCGGGTCTCTCAAACACTCATTCAAATTCAGATGGTTGAAGTTTAGGGATCGATAGAGCGCTGCAATCAGGACTACGACCCTTACAGTCGCGAGCGGCCCGCGCTTCGTTTGCATTTTCGTCTCAGCAAGATTCAGACGGCCCGGACGTCGAACCGCCTGCCGAGCGCGTTCAGTGCTGCGGCGAGCGACACGGCGAACGAACATTCGAGTCGGGTGCCCCCGCGAAACGGCCAGCAACACATCGTCGACGATTAGCGGGTTGTTCAAACCGAAATGGCGCGGCGGATGCGGGACCCGGAGGCTGCCTTGGGCGGCGCGCAGCGAAAAGCGGGTACCCTCTTGTAAATTCATATAAAGTGACCATATTGGTGTAGATGGGAATTAAGGAACCATAATGGTCAGTAAGTCAAACAGGAACCCAACCCCCTCCTCCGATCTTAGTCCCGATGATATCCGTCGCATCCGCGAGGCGCTCGGCCTCTCGCAAGTCGAGGCAGGAGAACTCTTGGGCGGCGGGCCTCGCGCCTTTACGAAGTACGAGAACGGCACGATCAAGCCGGCGGCGTCCGTCGCCAAATTGCTGCGCCTCTTGGAGGCCGACCCCTCGACGCTGTCGACCCTTGCGGGCCGCAAGATGACGCCGATCGCCAACGACGAAGCCAAGCCCTTCCATGTCACCAGCGACCACATCGCGGCCTTGAGCGACCGCAAGCTCGTCGCCCTCACCAGACGCCTGCTCGCGGCCGAGGCCCAGACCCATGTCCTGCCGAAGGACGGGATTCATGTGTCATCGACCATCACCGCACCGGACGGTGAGGAAGATGCGCGCATCGAATGGCAGGGCGGCCCGGAGCGGACGCCCTTCCTCCCGGCGCGCCTGACGCAGTTTCAGCTCAAGGCAACGGACATCGGACCGAAAGAGGCCGGCAATGAGATACTGACGAAGGAGAGCGACATTAAGCCCATGGTCCGCGCGGCTCTCGCGGCCAACGGCGCCTATGTCGTGCTCTGCACGCGGCCTTATACGCGCCAGCAAATCAAGAAACGCACCGACCAGATCCTTCAAACCCTGGCCGAGCACAGCATCAGCGCGGACGCCACCAGGGTCCAGTTCCGCGACGCCTCCCAAATCGCCGACTGGGCGAACGCGAGCCCGCCCGTCGCGACCTGGGTTCTCGAACAAACGCAGCCGGGCCTCGCGGGATGGTTTAGGGGTTGGGCGCATTGGGCCGGCCGCTCGGATCACGACGGCTCGCCCTGGGTGCCTGATCCCCGCCTCGATCCATTCCGCACGAAGTTACGGCAACTCGTGACGCCGTTGCGGGGCGTGGCACGCATCGTCGGGCCGTCCGGTATCGGCAAGTCCCGCCTCACACTCGAAGCGCTCGGCCCGACCGAAGAGGAAGAGGCGGCTGGGCAGCTCTTGAGCGACCTTGTGCTCTATGCCGTCGAGTCCGAAGCAGGCCCGACGGCGGTGAAGTCGACCGTGCAAAATCTCGCCGACAGCTCCATCCGCGCGATCGTTGTCGTCGACCAGTGCGCGACGGACACGCATAGCGACCTTGCTGCCATCGTCAAGCGATCGAGTAGCCGCCTGTCGCTCGTCACCATCGCCCCCGAACTGCCGGCGGGCAATCTGCCGTCCGACACCCTGCGCCTCGATCCGGCAGATGCCAACGTGGTCGAAGCGATCCTGAAGCAGGCCGCGACCAATCTGCAAAGCGACGACCAGCGCCGCCTCGTCAAATTCTCGTCAGGCTACCCCAAAATGGCTCTTCTTCTCGGCCAAGCTTGGCTGAAGGACGGCACCATCGCGACCGTTAGCGACGACGAACTCGTCGAGCGGGTGCTCGTCGGCAGGAGCCTCGGTGACCGGCAGTCGCTTCTGGACGCCGGCATGCTGCTCGGTACCTTTGGCCTGCTCGCTACGAAATCGCCGAGCACCGATA
>JADHLS010000294.1 GCA_016780605.1 Reyranella sp. | reverse complement strand
GAGACCGTGGTCGACCTGCTCGACCAGGTCCACACACTGCGCCGCCAATTGCATCAGCTTGGCCTCGCGATCGGCCGCCAACCTGCCGAGACCCGCGAGGCGATTGCGGTGGCGTTGAAGACCCTGCGCGACCGTTAGACCTGGAGCGCGGATCTCAAAGTCTGCTCTTACGCTCGCGGTCCAGAAGGCCATGATTATGACCCTTATTCGCCCGCCAACTGTCGCCACGCGACGGCGATGGCGGCCGTCGCCGCTGGATCGGCTATCATGCCGAGATGCGTCTCGTCCGGGACAGTCGTCACCCCGATGCGCGGATTGATCGTCTGGAGCATTGGCTTGAACTGATCGGCGTTGAACAGCTCGTCGTTGGCGCCGACCACGATCGCCGTGGGCGCAGTGATGCGCGCCAGCGCCGCGCGCCACTCGCGGCCGAGCTGCAGGCTCGTCGCCAGCCGATAGGAATACACCGGCGTGCGGGTGTTGCTGGGCTTGGCGTCGGTCGCGAAATGGACAGCAGGGAGGTCCTGGAACCAGGGCAGGCCGACGCTGGCGAGCAGCGTCAGCGCCATGATGCGCGCGACGGCGACGCCGGCCCAGCCGCCGGCGTTCGGCTTGTTGGTTGGCGCGTCCTGCCCAATGTAAGGCGAGATCGCTAGATAGTCGTTGAACAAGCCGGCCTGGCGGCCACCCGCAATGCGCAGGGTGAAGCCGCCGCCCGAGGAGAAGCCCATGAGCGTGCGATGCGCGCCCGGCCTGTCGATGCCGAGGCCTTCGACGAGGTCGGCAAGATCGTCGTCGAGCTGGCCGAGATAGGAGACGTCGCCATTGGTAGTGCCGCTGCCGCCATGGCCGCGCAGGCTGATGGCGTAGACAGTCGCCCCGACCGCCTGCAGCGCCTGCGCCAGCTTCAACATCGAGGTGTCGGTGCCGCTCGAGCCGTGCACCAACACGATCGCCCGATCGGGGCGGCTGGAATAGACGCGGTAGTTCAGCGGCGCGCCGTCGCGCGCCTTCAGGGTCTGCATCTTCGGCAGGTCGGCGAAGTTCCATTGTGCGATGCCGGGGATGGAATTGCCGGCAGCCAGTACTGGCGGCGCTGGGGGCGATCCGAAGGCAATGACGGCGGCGAAGCCCGCGACGATGACGACGACCAGCGCACCGGCGGCGATGAGGAGACGACGAAGCATGCCGTCATGTCGGCTCACTCGAGGCGCCAATCCAGCGAGCTTTCGCGAATTCAGCGCTGTTTTTCGTCGATGCGTTCACGAAGCGCCGATGGTCAGGCTGCCTGTTGGCCCAATTTCCGCGCGTCATCCAGGATGCGGGTGATCGATGCCCGGCTGCGCGTGCCAACCCGGCCGACCAGCGTGTCGCGCACCGGCGAGAAACCGACGAACTTCAGAACGTTGCGTTTCAGGTTCTTCAGCCCATGGGCGCGGAAGTACCAACGATAGATCAGCACCGGCATGCCCATGGTGACGACGATGCGGGCCGACCGCCCCTTCAGATGCTGGACAGGAAAGCCGCTGGCACGATGGGTGAAGGCGAAGCCGGGCCGCAGCGCCTGCTCGAAGAAGGCCTTCAGCAATGCCGGCATGTCGCCGAGCCACATAGGGAAGATCACCACGAGGTGGTTCGCCCATCGGATCGAGTCCTGTGCCGCCGCGATGGCGGTGGGCGGGGCATCCTTCTCGAATGCCGCTTGGCTATGAAGGAGGCCGAAGTCGAGCTTGGCGACGTCGAGGCGGCGCACGCTATGGCCCGCTTTGGTCGCGCCCTCCTCGTAGGCACTGGCCAGCGCGTGGCAGAGACCGGTGCCGGCGGGATCGGGATGGCCGTTCAGGATCAGGATGTTGCGTATCATGCCTCTCTGTGAGGCTCGCCGGACAGGCCATCCTTGACCTGGATCAGGGCGTCTGCAGCGCCTGCCACACCTTGGGTGCCGTGATCGGCATGTCGATGTGTCGTACGCCGAGCGGCCGGAGCGCATCGACCACGGCATTGGCGATTGCTGCCGGCGCGCCGTTGGTCGGCAGTTCGCCCACGCCCTTGAGACCGAGGAAGTTGTTGGGGGAAGGGGTGTCGATGGTCTCGACTACCATCGGCGGCACGTCCTGCGCACGCGGCAGGGTGTAGTCCATCAAGGTGCCGCTCAGCAGCTGGCCGGTTTCCTCGTCATAGACCGCTTCCTCCATCAGGGCGTTCCCCAGCCCGTGCACGATGCCGCCGTGCATCTGGCCAACCAGCAGGCGCGGGTTTACCACGGTGCCGCAGTCGGCCACCGCAACCAGCCGGTCCAGGCTCACTTCCCCGGTCTCGGGATCGATCTCGACCTCGCACACCATGACGCCGGTTGGGAAGGATTCGATCTTGTCGGCGAACTGCGCGTCGCCCGAGAAAGGCGTTCTCGCCGCCAGCTCGAACAGCCCGATGCGCCGGTCCGTGCCGACGACCTCGAAGGCGCCGTCGCGATAGGCAATGTCGTCGGGCGCCGTCTCCAGGCGTTCGGCGGCGAGGTCGCGGCCGCGCTGGATCACAACGTCGGCAGCGCGCTTCAGTGTGGTGCCGCTGATGATGGTCGAGGACGAGCCGCCGGTCCCGCCGCCATGGGGGATCGTCCGGGTGTCGCCCTGGCGGATCTCGATGGTCTCGAGCGGCACGCCGAGCGAGGCCGCCAGCACCTGGGCGAATACCGTCTCATGTCCCTGGCCCTGGCTCTGCGTGCCGAGGCTGGCGACCAGTCGGTCCGGCTGGACCTTGACCACGACATGCTCGTCGGCGACGCCGCCGGTGCCGTGCAAATGACAGGAGAAGCCGAGCCCGCGCCGCTTGCCCGCGGCTTCGCTGGCGACGCGCCGCTCGGCGAAGCCCGGCTCATCGGCGGTCTTCAGCGCCGCCTCGAACAGCCGCACGCAGTCGGCTGCGTCGTAGGTGTAGCCGCTGGCCGAGGCGTAGGGCATCTCGTCGGCCCTCAGCAGGTTCAGGCGGCGCAGCGCCGCGGGCGACCGGCCCGTCTCATGCGCTGCGATGTCGACCAACCGCTCGAGCATGAACAGCGTCTCGGGCTTGCCGGCGCCGCGGATGGCGTCGACCGGCACGGTGTTGGAGAAGGCGCAGTCGAAGTCGAGGCGGATTGCCGGGATGCGGTAGAGGCCAGATACGACCTTGGCCATGCCGGTGGTCGGGATGGTGGGGGCCACCATCGAGACATAGGCACCGAAGTTGGCCTCGGCCTTCACGCGCAGGCCGATGAAGCGGCCTTCGGCGTCGAGCGCCAGCTCAGCGTGGGCCACAAGGTCGCGCGCATGGCTGTCGGTGAGGGCCATCTCGCCGCGCTCGCAGGCCCAGCGCAGGCCGCACCGCAACTTGCGGGTCGCCCAGGCGATGAGCGCAGTCTCAGGATAGATCGGGAATTTCGGCCCGAAGCCGCCGCCGACATCCTCGGTCACCAGGCGCAGCTTGTCCTTGGCCAGCCCCAGCACGCTATCGCACATCAGGCGATGCACGATCTGGACGCCTTGCGAAGCAAGAGTCACCGTGACGAGGTCCTCGGCCGCGTTCCACGATGACCAGGTGGCGCGCGGCTCGAGATAATGCACGACCTGCCGGGGCGAGCGGATGGTGAGCTGCGAGACATGGGCGGCGCGGGCGAAGGCCGCATCGGTCGCGGCGGCGTCACCCTTGCTCCAGCGACACATCAGGTTGCCCGGCACGTCGTCATGGACCAGCGGTGCGCCCGGCGCCAGCGCCTGCGCCGCCGTGACGACGGCCGGCAATTCCTCGTAGTCGACCACGACCAGCTCGGCCGCGTCGCGCGCCTGGTCGAGCGTGTCGGCCACGACCATGGCGACGATGTCGCCAACATGGCGCACCTTGCCGACGGGCATCGGCAGATGTGCGGGCTCGCGATGGCGGTTGCCGGCTTCGTCCTTGATCTCGCTGATCGCCGGCAGGTGGCCGACCTTGTCGGCGACCAGGTCTTCGGCGGTGTAGACCGCCGCGACGCCGGGGGATTCCAGAGCCGCCGCCTTGTCGATGCCGTTCAGCCGGGCATGGGCGTGCGGGGAGCGGACGAACAGGACGGCAAGCGCGCCGGACGGCGCGGTGTTGTCGGCGTAACGGCCGCGGCCCATCAGAAGGCGGCGGTCCTCACGTCGGGTCAGCGGCTGGCCGAGCGTCACTGGAGCATTCATGCGGTCGGGTATACCGGCTTTTGCAGGCATTCCGTGACGGCGAAAATCTGGGGCTCGGATTACTCCTGTTCCGGGCGTCGGCCGGCCTTGCGGTGCGGCCACGAGCGTGGCACCTCGTTGCCATGGATAACCTCCTGGTTCTGATCAGCGTCTTCGCCGTGTTCATCCCCGCGCTCATCCTGCCGGGACCGGACTTCGTCGCCGTCGTGCGCTCGTCGATGACGCACGGCACGCGGGCCGGACTGCTGACGACGCTCGGTGTCTCGACCGGCCTCTGCATGTACGCGACGCTCAGCCTTTTGGGCCTGTCAGCCATCCTGGCGGAGTACCAGTGGCTCACCTGGACAGTGCGTGTGCTGGGCGGCTGCTATCTCGCCTATCTCGGCATCAAGCTGCTGCGCGCCAAGCCGCAGACGATCGATCTCAATCAGCAGCCACGCCGGCCTGCTGATAGGCGCGCCGTCCTGTTCGGCTTCCTGGTGACGCTCACCAATCCCAAGGCGATCGTGCTGTTCGCCAGCGTATTCGCGACCGCCGTCACGCACGCGACGCCGACCTGGCTGATGGCGCTGATGATCGGCCTCGTGACGGCATCGTCGCTGATCTGGTATTCCTGCGTCAGCCTGTTCATGTCCTCCGGTCCGGTGATGCGGCGCTTCCAGCGCGCGAGACACTGGATCGAGCGGGCAGCGGGCGTCTGCTTCATCGGCCTCGGCGGCAAGGTTCTGGCCGACGCCGGGAGACCGATATCATAATGTTGCGCCGCTGATTGCTGGGCTTTCCACTGGACGAGGGATGATCCGCCATGTCCGAGATGCCACCGAATCGCAATCCCGCCTTTCAAGCCGTCATCAGGCGGCTGCTTGCCAGACGGCCGCCGCAGCCCAGGAGCGCGCCCGGCAAGAGCCAGGCGCGATCCCCGTCGAAAAAGAAGCAGCGAGCGGCCTGAGGTTTATGCGGCAAGCGCGTCGCTGATCACCTTCAACGCGGTGTCGATGTCCTTGCGGTTGACGTCGAGATGAGTCACCGCGCGGATGCGTGTCGCGGTGTTGGCGCCGATGCCGACACCTCGCTCGCGACAGGCATCGACCAGCTTGGCCGAGGTCCAGCCGGGCTTGGTGATCTCGAAAAACACCAGGTTGGTCTCCATGCGCGGCACGTCGATCTGCACGCCCTTGATGTTGGCCAGCCCTTCGGAAAGATGGCGGGCGTTGTCGTGGTCCTCGGCCAGGCGATCCCAGTTGTGGTCGAGCGCGTAGAGTGCCGCCGCCGCGATCACGCCGGACTGGCGCATCGAGCCGCCCAGCATCTGCTTCTGGCGCCACGCCTCCTTGATGAACGCCTTGTCGCCCGCGAGGCTGGCGCCGACCGGCGCGCCCAGGCCCTTGGTGTAGTCGAGCCACAGCGAATCCACGCACGCGGCGTAGTCCTTGGCCTTCACGCCGGATTTCACCGACGCATTGCAGAGTCGCGCGCCGTCCATGTGCAGGGCGACGCCGGCGTCGCGTGCCACCTTGGCCACGCCCTGCATGGTGGCGAGCGGCCACACCGTGCCGAATCCGCCATTGGAGGTGTTCTCGATCGACACCAGGCGCGAGCGCGGCGCATTACGGCTGTTGGGATCGCGCAGCGCCGCCCTGACCTGATCGCCGGTGAACACGCCGTTGGGACCCTCGATTGCGCGGATCATCACGCCGGCATTGGCGGCCGGGCCACCGGTCTCGGCATTGATGATGTGGGCGGTGCGGTCAGCGATCACCTCGTCGCCCAGCCGGCAATGCACACGGATGGCGATCTGGTTGGCCATGGTGCCGCTCGGCAGGAAGACCGCATCCTCCTTGCCTAAAAGCTCGCAGACGCGCTCGCGCAGGCGATTGACCGTGGGGTCCTCCATCTTCTGCTCGTCGCCGACCTCGGCGTCGGCCATGGCCTTTCGCATGCCGGGCGAGGGCTTACTCTTGGTGTCGCTGTAAAGATCGATGAACCGGTTTTGCATGGCGTGTCGTGTACTCCTGCGCCACCATAGACGTAATCGCCGGATGGAGGAAACATGAGCCAGTTTGCGGCCCAGCCCGCAGCTTCGGTAATGCCGGAGGAGCTGCTCTATGGCGTTGACGGCGCCATCGCCACCGTCACGCTGAACGCGCCGCAGCGCATGAACACCATCTCCGGTCCGATGCTGAAGCAGCTTACCGACGCGTTGGTGCGTGCAAACGAGGACAAGGACGTGCGGGTCGTCATCCTCACCGGCACCGGCCGCGCCTTCTGCGCCGGCCTCAATCTCGAAGCGCAGAACAAGGGCACCGACAATCTGAGCGTCGGCTCCGGCGCGTCGCCGACCAACATCGATTTACGCAACACGCCGCCGCCCGTCCTGCACGCCATGGACAAGCCGGTGATCGCCGCGCTCAACGGCTCGGCGGCGGGTTACGGGCTCGACCTCGCCCTGGGCGCCGACATCCGCGTCATGGCGCAGTCGGCCAAGCTCGCT
>JADHLS010000293.1 GCA_016780605.1 Reyranella sp. | reverse complement strand
ATCAGGAAAGAGATGATCTTGTAGTCCTTGTAGAACTCGCGCATCAGCTCGAGCCCGCCGCCGAAATAGACCCAGGCATTGTGCTGGCGCGTGTTGAGGCCGAACGGCACCGCGGTGTCGAAGGCGAAGGTCGGATCCTTGCCGACATAGTAGTAGGCCGCGGTGTGGCCGCACTCGACGGTCTCGTTCTGCACGGCGTCGACTACCTGCAGGCCGGGCACGATCTCGCCGGCGGCAAACACACGGATCTGGAACTTGTTGTCGGTGAGCGCGGCGACGCGCTTGGCGAAGAACTCGCCGGCGCCGTAGATCGTGTCGAGCGACTTGGGGAAGCTCGACGCGAGACGCCACTTCACCTCGGGATTGGACTGCGCGATTGCCGGCGCGGCGAGCGCGCCGGAAACAGCCACTGCGCCACCGCCCACACCGGCCGTGCGCAGGAACTTACGACGTTGCATCTGACTGGGACTCCTCGTGATTTCTTGCTTGTGATGCGTTCTGCGACGCGAACCGCCCCCGGAGCGGCGCGGGTTTATGGCACGCGGACCCGCGCTTGGAAAGCTGGTGCACAGGCAAAGAAAAACCCCGCCGAAGCGGGGTTCCTCCATATTTGCGCGGTGCGTGTCAGAGCTTGTTGGAGGCCGACAGGCGCGCCATGAAGGTGTCGAGCGTGTTCTCGACGACGCGGAACCACAGCACCTCCTCGGCGCGGAACGGCTTCCACGTCTCGTAGATCTTCTTGAAGCGCGGGTTCTTGGCCATGGTCTCGTCGTAGACCTGATTGGTCGCTGCGTAGCAGGCCTCGAGCACCTGCGGCGTGAAGGCGAACAGCTTGGTGCCGCCCGCCACCAGCTCGCGCAGCGCCCTTGGGTTCTGGCTGTCGTACTTCGACAGCATCGCGGTATGCGCCTTGGCGGCCGCCGCCTCGATCAGCGCCTGGTAGCCCCTGGGCAACTCGTTCCACTTCTGGATGTTGATGTAGGCCGAGAGCTGCGGGCCCGCTTCCCACCAGCCGGGATAGTAGTAGTACGGCGCCACCTTGTTGAAGCCAAGCTTCTGGTCGTCGTAGGGCCCGACCCATTCGGCGGCATCGATCGTGCCCTTCTCCAGCGCCGGATAGATGTCGCCGCCGGCGATCTGCTGCGGCACGACGCCGAGCTTGCTCAAGACCTCGCCGGCAAAGCCCGACGTACGCATCTTCAGGCCCTTGAGGTCGTCCACGGTCTTGATCTCCTTGCGGAACCAGCCGCCCATCTGGCCGCCGGTATTGCCGCACGGGATGGCGTGGATGTTGTAGTCCTTGAAGAAGTCGGCCATCGCCTCGCGGCCGCCGCCCCAGTTCATCCAGGCATCCTGTTGGCGCGCGTTCAGGCCAAACGGGATCGCGCAGTCGAGTGCGAAGCATGGGTCCTTGCCGACGTAGTAGTACGACGCCGTATGGCCCATCTCGACGGTGCCGTTCTGCACCGCGTCGGCGACCTGCAGGCCGGGCACGATCTCGCCGGCGGCAAACACGCGGATCTGGAACTTGTTGTCGGACGCCTCAGCCACATACTTGGCGAAGATCTCCGAGGCGCCGAAGATCGTGTCGAGCGGACTTGGGGAAGCTCGACGTCAGGCGCCACTTGAGCTCGGGCGCCGACTGGGCGATGGCGGGTGCCGCGATCGCGCCGGACGTGGCGGCGGCGGCAGCGCCGACGCCGGTGGTACGCAGAAACTTACGACGTTGCATGAACCGAAAGACTCCGAAACGGGGTGGATTTGCGCGGGCTTATGGCACGCAACCCCGGCCGGCAGAAGGTTCAACGCATGAGCAATAGCGCAAGCGCCAATGCACCGAGTGCAATGCGATACCAGGCGAACACGCCGAAGCCGTGCCGGCTGATGAAGCGCACGAAGGGTTTGACCACGAACAGAGCACTAACGAAGGCGGTGAAGAATCCCAGCGCGATCAAGCCGCTGCCGTGCCAGTCGAGGTCCTTCCAGTTCTTGTAGAGGTCATAGACGGCAGCGCCGATCATGGTCGGCATGGCGAGGAAGAAGGAGAACTCCGCCGCCGTCGCACGATCCACGCGCAAAGCCCGGGCGCCCATGATGGTGGCGCCAGCGCGGCTCACGCCCGGGATCATGGCCAGGCACTGACAGACGCCGATGAAGAACGCGGTCTTGAGATCGACCTCGTCGAGCGACTTCATGCGCGGCCGCTGGGCGAAGCGCTCGACGGCGAGAATGATGAAGCCGCCGACGATCAGCGCGATCGCCACCACCCAGGGGCTGAACAGCACCGTCTTGATGTACTTGTACGCGACGACGCCCACCACCGCGGCCGGCAGGAAGCCGATGATCACCGCCGTGGCGAAGCGCAGGGACACCGGCTCGCGCCGCACCACGCCCATCGCCGTCGACCACAGCTTCTGGCGATAGAGCAGGACCACCGCGAGGATGGCGCCGAGCTGGATCACGATCTCGAACACCTTGCCCGGCGGTCCCTGGAAGTGCAGCACCTCCTCGGCCAGGATGATGTGCCCGGTCGAGGACACCGGCAGGAACTCGGTCAGGCCCTCGACGACGCCGATCAGCACCGTCTTCCAGATCAGCGTCAGGTCCATTGGGTCAATCCTTGAAGCGCTTGGCGCGGGGCCATCCCTTTTCGGGCATGCGGCCCGCCTGGGCGCGCTCGCCGCGCCAGAACTTCAGCTCGCCCGCCGCGATCACGCGGTTGCCCCACGGCAGGCCGTCCTCGAGCTTGAAGGCCTGGGCGTCGGACAGGCGGTCGGCCTTCGACTTCTGCAAGGTGACGCCGCGACCGCGCCCCATCTCGGGGACCTGCTCGAGCGGGAAGATCAGGAGCTTGCGGCCCTCGCTCAGGGCCGCGATCGAATCGGCGCCGTCGGGCACGACCGAGAAAGCCTGCGCCTTCTCCTTGTCGGCGAGGTTCAGCACCTGCTTGCCGTTCTTGGTCTGGGCGACGACCTCGTCCTCGGGGACCATGAAGCCGCGGCCGGCGTCCGACGCCACCAGGAACTTGCGGCCGCCCTTCATCACCGCGAGGTCGACGATGTCCTGGTCGTTGCCGAGCTCGATCATCAGGCGGATGGGCTCGCCATGGCCGCGCGCGCTCGGCAGCTTGTCGCAGCCCAGGGTGTAGAAGCGGCCGTTGGTGCCGAACACCAGGATCTTGTCGATCGACTGGGCGTGCACGGCAAACCGCGGCCCGTCGCCTTCCTTGTACTTGAGCTCGCCCGCCGCCTTGTCGTCGAGATGGCCCTTGGCGGCGCGGATCCAGCCCTTCTCCGAGAGCAGCACGGTGACGGGCTCGCGCTCGACGAAATCCTCGATCGCATGCTCGACCTCGGCGGGCGCGTCGGCGAGCTCGGTGCGGCGGCGGCCGAGTTCGGTCTTGCCGCCGAACTTCTTCCTGGTCTCCTGGACCTCGTCGCCGATCTTGCCCCACTGCAGCGCCTCGTCCTTCAACAGCGCCTTGAGGTCCTTGCGTTCGGCCGTGAGCTTCTTGTGCTCGCCCTTGATCTCGAACTCTTCCAGCCGGCGCAACGCGCGCAGCCGCATGTTGAGGATGGCCTCGGCCTGCAGGTCGGTCAGCTTGAAGGCCTTGATCATCTTGGGCTTAGGCTCGTCCTCCTCGCGGATGATCTTGATCAGCTTGTCGATGTTGAGATAGGCGACCAGGTAGCCGTCGAGGATCTCCAGCCGCCGCTCGATCTCGGCCAGGCGGAACGTCGAGCGCCGCACCAGCACCTCGCGGCGATGGTCGAGCCAGGCCTGCAGCGCCTCGCGCAGGTTCATCACCCGCGGCGTGTTGTCCTTGTCCAGCACATTGAGGTTCAGCGGGAAGCGGATCTCGAGGTCGGTCTGCTTGAAGAGCTGCTCCATCAGGAGCTCGGCCGGCACCTGGCCGGTGCGCGGCTCGAGCACGATGCGCACGTCCTCGGCCGATTCATCGCGAACGTCCTCGAGGATGGGCAGCTTCTTGGCGTTGATGATCTCGGCGATGCGCTCGATCAGCTTGCCCTTCTGCACCTGGTAGGGGATCTCGCTGACGATGATGCGGTACTGGCCGCGCGGCAGCTCTTCCTTCTCCCACTTGGCGCGCAGCCGGAAGGCGCCGCGGCCGGTCTTGTAGGCCTCGACGATCGACTCGCGCGGCTCGACCAGGATGCCGCCGGTCGGAAAGTCCGGCCCCTTGACCAGATCGACCAGGGTCTCGATGCGGGCGTTGGGCGTCTTGATCAGATGCAGCAGCGCGTCGCAGAGCTCGCCGGCATTGTGCGGCGGGATCGACGTCGCCATGCCGACGGCAATGCCGGCGGCGCCGTTGGCCAGAAGGTTGGGGAAGCCGCCAGGGAGCACGATCGGCTCCTCGGTCGAGCCGTCGTAGTTCGGGCGGAAGTCGACGGCATTCTCGTCGATGCCGGCCAGCAGCGCCTCGGCGACCTCAGTGAGCCGCGCCTCGGTGTAGCGCATGGCGGCCGGGTTATCGCCGTCGATGTTGCCGAAGTTGCCCTGCCCTTCGATCAGCGGATAGCGGGCGGCGAAATCCTGGGCGAGACGCACCAGCGCGTCGTAGATCGATTGGTCGCCGTGCGGATGGTACTGGCCGATGACGTCGCCGACCACGCGCGCGCTTTTCTTGAAGGCGCTGTTGGGATCGAGCCGCAGCTGGCGCATGGCATAGAGCAGCCGGCGATGCACCGGCTTCAGGCCGTCGCGCACGTCGGGCAGCGAGCGCGCCATGATCGTGGAGAGCGCATAGGACAGGTAGCGCTCGCTGAGCGCCTGCCCGAACTGTACCGGCCTCACCTCCGCGAGCGGAACGACGTTAGTGCTGCGTTTTGCCATTTACCGAGACTGAGGGGATCCGCTGCGGTTCATGCCACAGCCATTTGTAGTTAGCGTTGCAGGGTTTCCATAAATCTCGCCCGCGCGGCAGGCAAGGGCTTGTTGTGTGGCCAAAACACGTGCCGCTCCAGGAAATAGCCCGTCAAATCGAGGCCTTTGCGCAGCTCGGCATCGTCCGCCGGCAGGCCGCCGGTGGACAAAAAGGCCGGCAGCTCGATCAGCTTCTCCTTGTAGGGGCCGGCCGCCTCCCGGCTCACCGCCCGCCCGGTCTTGGGCGAGACATAGGCCAGGTCTTCGGTGGCGCCGGTTGCCGCACACTTGGTGAGGTCGAGCCCGAAGCC
Organism: Reyranella sp.; assembly: GCA_016780605.1. Classification (GTDB taxonomy): domain Bacteria; phylum Pseudomonadota; class Alphaproteobacteria; order Reyranellales; family Reyranellaceae; genus Reyranella. The sequence continues at coordinate 1,489 of JADHLS010000293.1, read as the reverse complement.
CAGCTCCTGCAAAAGCCCCAGCTCCAGTCGCACATAGATCACAGGCCAGCCGGGATGGCCGAGCGCACTCAGCAAGGCGGAGAAGCCGTCGAACATCGCCGGATGCGGCTCGCGTTCGGGCAGCGCCGAATCGAGCACGGCGCAGGCCGCGCTCAGCCCAGCAAGCTGCGCCGCATCGTCGAGCGCGCGCGCGGCATGCGGCTCGCGCAGCTCGCCCGAATAGTTGCCCAGCTGCTCGGCGAGCCGCGCCCGCCAGCTCACCTCGACGAGATTACCCATCTGCCAGGTCGCCCGCGCCTTGCGCGACCCGCCGCCCGGCACGAAGCCGGCGTGGCGGCCATGCTGGTACGTCAGCAGCGCCACGACCATCCCGCCCTCGCCGTGCGGGCGCGCCGACAGAACGATGCCTTGGTCAGTCCATTCCATGGAGTCGGTCTATCGCATTCTCGCGGCGGGCGGGAGGCAAGAGAGCATGAAGACGCGGCCCTCGTTGGCCTCCGCTAACCAGGCGACGACACCGGAGTCGGGTCGAGGGGCACCCATTAGGGGACGACGTAGTATCGAGCAGCTTACAAGACGACTTTGCGCGCCCGGTCCTTGCTGCGCCTGACCTTCAATCCCGACTTGCGCAATGGCGACGCGGCAAAGAACTCCGCGCGGTTGCCAGTGCGCTGGGTCTTGCGCTCCCACTCATAGGCATCGACGATAACCACGACTGTGCGACCGCTCTTGGTGATCGTTTGCGGCCCGCCGGACTGAGCGCGCTTGATGACCTCGCTCAACCTCGCTTTAGCTTCGGCGACGGTCCAAGTGGCAGCAGTCATGGGCCGTCTCCTTGCTGGTCAGTAATGGTCAAGATCGTCATTCAAGCGGCACCACGTCTTGATAAAGATACCTGCGCAGAGTATATTACGGATAATTCGAATTACACGAATTCGGGCCACATATGAAGATCACCTCCACCCAGTTCATCAAGACGCCCGGCGCCTATCAAGACGAAGCACAGCGGGAGCCAGTGGTGATCACCAAGCACGACCGCGAGCACACCGTGCTTCTGTCGGCCCGGGAGTATCAGCGACTGAAGCGGCGGGACCGGCTGGTCTTTCGCACAGGCGAGCTTTCCGATGAGGATATGGCCGCAATCGCCGCAGCAAGGGCGCCTGCCGAAGCGGCAGCCTTCGATGACGAGCTCAAGGGCAGGAAGAGTTGAACCTTCCAGCGCCGCAGCCCGGCCTGGTCATCCGTTACTCCTACCTCTGGGCTGACGAACAGGATGTCGGCCGCGACGAAGGCGCCAAGGATCGACCGTGCGCTGTCCTGCTCGCGACCCGGACTGACGAAGGCGATCTCCGCGTCATCGTCTTGCCGATCACGCACGCGCCGCCGCGCAACGCCGGGGATGCCGTCGAGCTCCCGCTGGCAACCAAACGCCGCCTCGGTCTCGACGACGAGCGGTCCTGGATCGTGTTGACGGAGGGAAATGTCTTCC
>JADHLS010000292.1 GCA_016780605.1 Reyranella sp. | reverse complement strand
TCCCGAAACCGTCGTGTTGCACTCGGGTTACCGCAGCGATCCGGCCACCAATGCCGTCGCCGTGCCGATCTATCAGACGACGAGCTATCAGTTCCGCGACACGCAGCATGCCGCCAACCTGTTTGGCCTGGCCGAGCTCGGCAACATCTACACCCGCATCATGAACCCGACCAACGACGTGCTCGAGCAGCGCGTCGCGGCACTCGAGGGCGGCGTTGCCGCGCTGACGTTGGGTTCGGGGCAGGCGGCCTCGCTGTTCGCCGTCCAGAACATCTGCCACGCCGGTGATAATTTCGTGGCCTCGACCGACCTCTACGGCGGTACCTGGAATCTGTTCGCCAACACTTTCAAGACGATGGGCATCGAATGCCGCTTCGTCGATCCGGCCGATCCGGAGAACTTCCGCCGCGCCACCGATGCCAAGACCCGCTGCTACTACGCCGAGACGCTGCCCAACCCCAAGTTGACGGTGTTCCCGATCGGCGAGGTGGCGAGGATCGGCCGCGAGCTCGGCGTGCCGCTGATCATGGACAACACCGCCTCGCCGGTGATCTGCCGGCCCCTCGACCATGGCGCGGCGATCGTCATGCACTCGACGACCAAGTACATCGGCGGCCACGGCACCTCGATCGGCGGCATCCTGGTCGATGGCGGCAACTTCGACTGGGAGAAGCACAAGGACCGCTTCCCCATGCTGAACACGCCCGATCCCAGCTACCACGGCGCCGTGTGGACGCAGGCGACCAAGCCGATGGGACCCGTCGCCTACATCATCAAGGCACGCGTCACGCTGCTGCGCGACGTCGGCGCGCCGATGAGCCCGTTCAACGCCTTCATGTTCATCCAGGGCCTGGAGACCCTGCCGCTGCGCATGCGGGTCCATTGCGACAACGCCATGAAGGTGGCTCAGCACCTCTCCAAGCATGCCAAGATCGCCAAGGTGATCCATCCCTCGCTGATGGGCGGCGAGGCCAAGAAGCGCGCCGAGGCCTATCTTTCGGGCGGGCTTGGTGCGCTGCTGGGCTTCGAGCTCAAGGGGGGCGCCGACGCCGGCCGCAAGTTCATCGACAATCTCAAGATGTTCTACCACGTCGCCAACATCGGCGACGCGCGCAGCCTTGCCATCCATCCGGCTTCGACGACGCATTCCCAGCTCACGGCCGAAGAGCAGGCTCAGACCGGCGTCACGCCGGGCTATGTGCGCCTGTCGATCGGCCTCGAGCACATCGAGGATATCGTCGCCGATCTCGACCAGGCGCTGGCAGCCGCTTGATCCGGCTCGCCGCTGTCGCGGCCCTGCTGGTCGCGGGCTCCGCCATGGCGGCGGAGCCAGACGGTTGGGACCAAGCCTATAATGCCGCGGCGGGCACACGGTTCATTCCGCTGCAGCTCATCATCGGCGGCGAGTGGAACGGCGAGCGCTCGATCACCTATCCCAAAGGCACCTATGCCGAGCTGGTCGATCATGGCAGCATCTGGGTCGGACCGCGGACGTGGACGCACCCCAAGACCGGCGAGGCGCTCAGCGTCTACGACCGCTCGCGTACCGGGCGCGGCATGGTGACAGACCAGATCTTCGCGGTGCGCAAGGACCAGACGGCGATCGGCCGCGTCGCCGACAATCGTTACGGCATCACGGCGTGCGACCAGGAAGCCAAGTATCCGCTGGGACTCTGGCGCCGCGGCGAGAGCCGCACGTACGAGTACACCTGCTGGTACGGCGAGCAGGTGCGCGCCAAGCTCGCCACCATCACTATCCGTGACCTCGACTTCGACTACGGCGGCTTCAGGCACGCGCTCCGCGTGGAGTGGGTGCTGCGCGACAAGGGCGGCAGCGGCGTCATCGACCAGCGCGTCTACACCTTTGCACCCGGCAAGGGCGTGGTGCATCTGCGCTGAGGGTTACGCCGGCTCGGTCTCGCGGGCTTCCCACATCTTCCGGTAGGCGGGACGCGCCACGCAGGCGGCGAACCAGGCCTTCACCCTGGGGTTGGCGTCGAACAATTCGCTGGCGCCGCGGGCATAGCGCACGACCTCGGCGACGTTGACGTCGGCCACCGTGAAGCGGCCGCCGACCAGGAAGCCGTCCGCCAAGGCGTCGTTCAGCACGCCGAACGGTGCGCGCAGCGCATCGATCGACTCCTTGGTGGCGCCGTTCGTCTGGATCGACAGCGCATGCGGCTCGACTTCGGTCATTGCCCAGATCGCCCACATGCCCATCTGGCCGTCCTCGGCGAGGTTGGCCGGGGCCAACGGGCCGCCATGCTTCTTGGCAAGGTAGAGGTTGATCGCGAGGGACTCATGCAGCACGACGCCGTCATCCACCATCGTCGGGATGTGGCCGTTGGGATTGACCTTGAGGAAGGAGGGTGACTTGGTGTGGACCACATCGGAGGGCAGCGGCTCCTTCAGCCGATAGCGCTGCACCACCGGCTCCAGCTTGAAGGGGATGCCAAGCTCGTGGGCCAGCCAGATGTTGCGCGAGGCGCGAGAGCGATGGACGCCGTAGATCGTGATCATCGAGTTACCTATTATGTCCCATTCATCGAAGGGTGGCCCACCATGAAGGCGGAACGCAAGCTTGAGCCAGTGAAGGATGCCAGTCACCTGTATGAAGTGGAGCGCCGCGCGCGTCACGCGGAACGTCCTGGTTTCCGTATCAGCGAGCTGCAGCTTTCACCGACCCAGACAGTGCCATGGCACTTTCACACCAACATCGCCGACACTTTCTATGTGCTGGAAGGGGAGATGAGATTGTTCCTGCAGCAGCCCAAGCAGGAAGTACGCTTGAAACCGGGCGAGACCTTCACCGCGGCGGCCGGACGGCCCCATCTGGTGACCAACGCCGGCAAGACCTCGCTCACTTTCCTGATCATGCAGGGCATCGGCGAGTACGATTACGTGCCATTGGTGTAAGCATTCCTCCCCAGCTTCGCTGGGGAGGAAGGGTCTACGTAATCGCGGGCTTGTCCGCGCCGACGAACTGAACGCGCAGTTCGCGCTTCAGCACCTTGCCGGTCGCGTTGCGCGGCAGGACGTCGACGAAGGCGACGGCCTGCGGCACCTTGAACTTGGCGAGGTTGGCCAGGCAGTGGCGGATGACGTCGCCTTCCTCGAGCGCCTCGCCAGGCTTGCGCACGATAATCGCGAGACCGACTTCGCCCCAGCGCTCGTTGGGCACGCCGATGATGGCGGCATCGGCGACCGCCGGGATCTGGAACAGCACGTTCTCGACCTCGGCCGGATAGACGTTCTCGCCGCCCGAGATGTACATGTCCTTCCAACGGTGGACGATATAGACGAGCCCTCCTCATCCTGGCGCGCGGCGTCGCCGGTATGCAGCCAGCCGTCGGTGAAGGCTTTCGCCGTCGCTTCCGGCTTGTTCCAATAGCCGGGCGTGATGTTGGGTCCCTTGATCAGAAGCTCGCCGATGTCGCCTTGCATCACGTCACAGCCCTCGTCGTCGACGATGCGGATGGCCGTGTGCATCAGCGCCTTGCCGGCCGAACCGACCTTGCGAATGGCGTCGGCGGCGTCGAGCATGGTGCCGGCCGGGCTGGTCTCGGTCATGCCCCAGCCCTGGACCAGGGGCACGCCCCTGGCGCTCCAACCCTCGAGAATGGCAAGCGCGCAGGGCGCACCGCCGACGCCGGCGATTCGCAGTCGCGAGAGATCCGCGCCCTGGAACTTGGGATGTTGCATCATGAACTGGTAAGGCGCCGGCACCGCGAAGAAGTGCGTGATGCCGAGAGATGGATTCGAGATGCAGTCGAGCGCTGCCCCTGGATCGAAGGTGCGCATGATCAGGATGGTGCCTCCGGCATGCAGCACGGGATTGGCGTAGCAGTTCAGCCCGCCGGTATGGAACAGCGGCAGGACCACGAGCTGCACCGTCTCAGGGGTGATCAGGGCGGGAATGCCGAGGTTCACGCAGTTCCAGAAGTTCATCCCGTGCGTGATGATGGCGCCCTTCGGGTGGCCCGTCGTGCCCGAGGTGTAAATGACCATGGCGATGTCGTCGTGATCGAGCGCGGCCGGCGCGGTAGCTTGCGGCGCAGCGGCAAGCGCCTGCTCGTAGGCGCTGTCGGGGCGATCATGGTCGATCTCGAGCAGCGGCGTTGAGAATTGGCTCGCCTGATCGGCGAAGCTCTTGTCGTGGACTAGCAGCGATGGCGCGGCGTCGGAGACGATGTACTGCAGTTCCGGCACGGCGAGCCGCCAGTTGAGGGGCAGCATGATGGCGCCCAGCCGACCACAAGCGAACTGAAGCTCGAAGTATTCGGCGCAGTTCGGCGCCAGCAGGGCGACGCGGTCGCCTCGCCGTATGCCCTTCGCCGCAAGCGCGGCCGCCAGCCTGTCGCTGCGCGCATGAAGGTCGGCATAGGTGAACCTGCGATCGGTCTGCAGATCATGGATCGCAAGCTTGGCCGGCCGCCGCCCGGCGTGATGGGCGATCCAGTCGAAGTAGGAATTTCAGGCATCTCAGTTTGACTTGAATTCGAGGGACGGTGCGCCTTCAATGAGCGACTGCTCTATGAATTGGGGGACATAGTGTTTTCACTCATCAAGGATCTTGGTCTTCTCGTTGCGGCGAAACAGGAGGCGGTGCCATTCCTGATCTCCTTCGGCATCGCCGAGTTCTTCTTCAAGTTCAAGAGCTTCGCGCTCGAATGCCTGGCCTTCCTGGCGGTCTGGTTCGTGTTGAGTTTCCTGCAGTCGCTCATCTTCCCGCATACCAAGGCGCAGCGCTCCTGAGGCTCAGTTCACGGCCTTGGTGAAGCCCTTCCAGTAGGGCTCGCGCAGCTCGCGCTTCAGCACCGGCGCCCGAATCGGAAAGGATGTACTCGATCTCCGGCGCGGCGAGCCGGGTATTGATGGGCACCATGGCGGCGCCGATCCACGGGATGGCGTACATCAGTTCGAAGTACCGGTCGCTGTTCAGCGCCAGGATGGCGATGCGATCCTCTGGTCGCACACCGAGCGCGAATAGTGCGCCGGCGACCCGGCTGACGCGATCGATCGTTTGCAGCCAGCTGCGGCGGCGCCCGGCGAAATGCGTGGAGATGCCGTGGGGCCTGGTCTGGGCAGCGCGTCGCAGACCCTGCGTCAACGCAAACACGGTGTGATGCTGGGCGACGCTCGTTCGCGCCGCAAGTGCGTTCGTGCTAAGGAAACGTCATGAACGACATGACCCCGCCCGTCGCCGATGGCGCGCCCCTCGAGTTCAATCCGCTCGACCCGGATTTCATCGCCGACCCTTATCCGTTCTACCGGCGCCTGCGTGAGACGGCGCCAGTTTTCAAGACGCCGCAGGGCTTTTGGCTGATCACGCGCTATGAGGACGTGGCGTTTGCCTTACGCGACAAGCGCTTCGGCAAGGACTTCGTGGGCAACATGAAGCGCCGCTATGGCGGCTCGGACGGCATGAACGAGCCGGCGATCGCGGGCCTTGCCCACACCATGCTTGTGCTCGACCCGCCCGACCATACGCGTCTCCGCGGGCTGGTGAACAAGGCGTTCACCGCTCGCCGCGTCGCCGACATGCGCCCGCGCATCACGAAGATCGTCGACGAGCAGCTCGACCGTGTCGTCGACAAGGGCGAGATGGACGTCATGCGCGACCTCGCGCACCGCCTGCCCGTGATCGTGATCTGCGACATGCTGGGCATCCCCGAGCACCATCGCGCGCCGTTCCTGGCCGGCAGCAACGTCAACGGCCGCATCCTCGAACCGGTGCCGATGAGCCGCGAGGAGCTCGACCAGGCGAACCTCAATACGCAGATGGCCGGCGTCTACTTCCGCCAGCTCTGCGACCTGCGCCGCCGCGAGCCGCAGGACGATCTCACGACCGAGCTGGTGCGCGCCGAGGAGGCGGGCGACAAGCTCACCGCCGAGGAGCTCGAGGCCAATATCGGCCTGCTGTTCGGGGCGGGTCACGAGACCACGACCAACCTGATCGGCAACGGCCTGCTCGCGCTGCATCGCCATCCCGACCAGTGGCAGCGGCTGAAGGCCGATCCGTCGCTGATCCCCAACGCCATCGAGGAGCTGCTGCGTTACGATTCGTCGGTGCAGCTCACGGGCCGTGTCACCAACAGCGAGGTCGAGATTGGCGGCGTGACCTTGCCTGCCGAGGCGAGCGTCATCACCCTCCTGGGGGCGGCCAATCGCGATCCCGCGCAGTATCCGGATCCCGACCGGCTCGATGTTGGCCGTGAGCACATCCGGCCGATGTCGTTCGGCGGCGGTATCCACCATTGCCTGGGCGCCCAGCTCGCTCGCCTCGAGGCCGAGCTGGTCTTTACAGCCTTGATCGAAAGGCTGCCCAACATCACCTTGCCGGAGAAGGACAAGCCGGCCTGGCGCCGCAGCTTCACCCTGCGCGGGCTCAGCACCTTGCCGGCTGTTTGGCACTAAACGTTGGCGTCTGACATGGCGGCACGGTGGCGGGGAGAGGGCGGCCAACATCAAGGCGCCCGCCCGTATCAGGAAGACAGCTGGGCGCTCAGCACCCTGGGCGACGGGTCGCTGCTGGCCGTCGTCGCCGACGGCATGGGTGGCCACGCCGGCGGCGCGATCGCGAGCAAGACCGCCGTCGACGCTTTCGTGCACGCCGTGGAGCAGGGCGGCGGATTGCCTGACGGCCTGGAGGCGGCCAATGCCGCTGTCGGTCGGGTGGCTGCCGGCAAGG
>JADHLS010000291.1 GCA_016780605.1 Reyranella sp. | reverse complement strand
CTGGGCTGTCGCCAAGCGCGACGCGCCGCAGGTCGCCGAGAAGTGCTGGACGCACGGCTTCCCCATCGGGCCGGCCGGTCGCTTCAATCCGACCCTGCCACGCTTCTACGGCATCTGGAAGACGGGGAAGAACAAGGCGGCCGCCAAGAATCTGCTCGAGTTCCTGACGCTCCGCCAGAACGCCGAGAAGCAGGTCGCGGCGAGCCAGGGCTACGACATCCCGCCCTACCCGAAGTTCAACGACTTCAAGACCTGGGACGAGGAGGGCCCGCCCAAGGGCTCGATCTCGCACTATCCGATCAAGGGCGGCGACCAGAAGGCGGGTGTCGTGTGCTCCCCGGCGCCGCCGTTGATCGCGGCGCAGATCTGGGCGCAGGCAATCCAGGCCCAGATGATCGTGCGCTACGCCAAGGGCGAGGCGATGGAGAAGACGCTCGACTGGGCGGCACGCGAGCTCGAGGGCTTCAAGCGGACCTGACGCATTGATTTGTCCGCTGTCGTCGCTACCTTGCCGGCATGAAGCGAAGCATCATCCTCGCTCTCCTGCTGGCGGGTAGCGGCGGCAGCGGCATGACCACGTCGACCGGGCCCAACGGTGAGACCATCGTCGGCAACGAGGTCTCCGTTCAGATCACCGGTGCTGCCAACGAGCAGGTGGCGTTCGGGCTGGCCCAGCGCTACTGCCGCAAGACTGATCGCGCCGCGCGTTTCGTCAGCATGGCGGGTTCGACCTCGGCCTACGATTGCGTGAAGGCGCCGGCGTAGTTTCCGTCATCCTCTTGCCGGACCGCGGGTCTCCAGGCCCGCATCAGATTCATGAGCGGGCCTGGAGGCCCGCGGTCCGGCACGAGAAGAAGTGAACCCACCTCACCGGCCACAGACACGGCCGATGATACGGGCCCCGATGTCGATCTCCTTTTCGGTCCAGGCGGCGAAGCCGAGGAACAGTCCGCGCTCCGCTGCCGGGCCGATGTAGTGCGAGGACAGCGGCCGCGCCGTCACGCCGGCTTCGGCAAGGCGTGCGCACAGTCGTCGATCGTCCTGCCGGAGACGGCATCGGGCCACGAGCTGCATTCCACCGGCGGGAGGCTCGACCACGAAGGCGTCGCGCGTTTCCGCCGCCACCGCCTGGACCATGCGGTCGCGCCGCGCACGGTAGAGGCGGGTCATGCGGCGGATATGGGCGGCGTAGGCGCCGTCGTCCATGAACTCCGCCAGGGCGTCCTGCAACGTCTCGGAGACGAGCTGGCCGGTGTGACGCTGAGCGATCTCGAATGTCTCGACCAGGCTCTCGGGCACCACGGTGTAACCGACGCGGATGTCGGCCACCATGGCCTTGGAGAAGGTGCCGACGTAGAAGACGCGGCCGGTGCCGTCGAGGCCTTGCAGGGACGCGACGGGCTGTCCGTCGTAGTGGAACTCGCCGTCGTAATCGTCCTCGATCAGCGCCGCGCCGATTATGCGGGCGAAGCGCAGCAACTCCAGTCGACGGTCGATCGGCATCAACCGGCCCGTCGGGTATTGATGCGAGGGCGTGACGAAGATGAGCCGGGGCCGCTCCTTGCGCTTGGCCAGCACCAGGCCGCTGCGGTCGAGCGGCATGCCGACGACCTCGGCGCCGGCGGCTTCGAGGGCCACGCGGGCGCCGCCATAGCCGGGGCTTTCCAGCCAGGCGATGTCGCCGGCGTCCAGGGTCACCCGGGCGATCAGCTCGATGGCCGCCTGCGCCGACGGCGTGACGATGATCTGGCGCGGTTCCGTCCTGACGCCGCGATGCTCGACGAGATGGCGCGCCAGGGCCTCCTGCAAGGCGAGGCGGTTGTGCCCGCGACGTCGTCGCGGATGGCTGTTGCGCGCCGCCCGGCGCAGGCATCGCGCCCAGAGGTCGTGCGGAAATTCCCGCGCGTCGGCCAACCCCGGCGCGAACGGACGAGGGATGCCCTCGTATCGGAAGGGCCAGTCCGACTGGCCGATGCGCCGGGCCCAGCGCGAAAGCCGCGGGCGCGCCGGTGCGGCAGGCTGACCGTGCGCGACAGGCACCACCGGAAGCCGGACGAACCCGGCGGCAATCGCGGGACGTCGTCCGCGCGCGACATCAAGGTAGCCTTCGGCCGCGAGTTGGTCGATGGCGGCGGAAACAGTGTTGCGCGAGATATCGAGCTGTCGTGCAAGCATGCGACTGGCGGGCAGGCGATCTCCTTGCGGCAGCCGTCCATCGGCGATGGCCGATCGCAATTGCTCGTAGAGTTGGCGCGCCAACGGTGTGCTCTTGCCACCGTCGAGATCGATCACGCCAGCGAGTGGTCGGGCCATCGAACTGGCTCCTGCTATTTATTCAAACCGGACCTATTAATGAGGCCAGTCTAACTGCAGGCTGGACCGCCATGAAGAGCGATCATCTGCCGAGGCATCTCGCGCTGCTGTTGTTTGCCGTCGTCGTCCTCGCCTGGGGCTCCAACTGGCCGGTCACCAAATCGTTGGTCCAGAGCATTTCGCCATTGTGGACCGCGGCCTTGCGCAGCGCCGTCGCCAGCGTCGTGCTGCTCGCGCTGCTGTCGGCCCAGGGCAACCTGGTGGTTCCGCGGCGCGGCGATCTTCCTGTCGTCTTCGGGATCGCCATTCCCCACATGGTCGCCTTCTCGGGCCTGGTTGCGATCGGCATCCAGTTCGTTCCTGCCGGCCGCGCCATCGTGCTCGGCTACACGACGCCGCTCTGGGTGATCCCGGCGGCGCGGCTATTCCTCGGCGAACCGATCACCCGTTACCACCTGGCCGGCGGCGCGGTGGCGCTCAGCGGGCTTGCGATCATGTTCAATCCTGCGTCGTTCGACTGGAGCGATGGCCGTGCGCTGCTCGGCAACGGCCTGCTGTTGCTTGCCGCCGCGTGCTGGGCCGTCAGCATCGTCTACGTCCGCGCCCACCGCTGGGTATCGACGCCGTTCCAACTCGTCTTCTGGGAAGCGCTGCTGGCCAGCGGCCTGCTTGCCCTCCTGGCCCTGTTCTTCGACGGCCTGCCCAGGATCGAGTGGACGCCGCGACTGATGCTCCTGCTGCTCTATGGCGGGGTCTGCGGCAATGCGCTGGCCTACTGGGCGATCGCCATGGTGAACCGAAGCCTGCCGGCATCCGTGACGTCGCTCGGCCTGCTGGCGACGCCGGTGGTTGGCACGGCGATGGCGGCACTCGCGCTCGGCGAGCCCATCACGCTCGCCCTGCTCGGCGCAATGGCGTTGATCGTCGGCGGCATCGCGCTGGGCACGGCCGCGCGACCAGGGCTCAGGACAGCTTTGCCGTTTCGGCGCGATACCAGTCGAGGATCTCCGCCCCTGTCCACATCACGATGCCCTCGTGCGCCAGGATGTGGTCGTAGAGCATCTCCAGGTACTTGATGCGATGCGGCACACCCGTGAGGTAGGGGTGGATCGAGATCGCCATCACGCGCGGCGCCGTCTTGCCCTCCTGCCAGAGACGGTCGAACTGGTCGCGGCCGCGCCGCAGGATCTCGTCCGACGGCTGCTGCTGGACGGCGCTGATCACGACGTCGTTGACCTCGACCGTGTAGGGCACCGAGACCATCGAGCCCGTCTTCGTCTTGAGCGCTACCGGCTGCTCGTCCATCACCCAGTCGGCGACGTATTCGATGCCGGCCTCGGCCAGCAGGTCGAGCGTGTCGTCGGTCTCGGTGAGCCCGGGACTTTCCCAGCCGCGCGGCGGCTTGCCCGTGAAAGCCTTGATCGCGGCCACCGTGTCGCGGATCGCCGTGCGCTGGTCCTCGACGCGGTGCATCGGCCGTTGCACGAAGCCGTGGCCCATGAACTCCCAGTCCGCGTCGAGGGCGGCCTGGCAGGCCTCGCGATAGAGCTCGCAGGCCGTCCCGTTGACGGCGAAGGTGGCCTTGAGCTTGCGCGCGCCCAGCACCTCGAGGAAGCGCCAGAAGCCCACGCGCATTCCGTACTCGTGCCAGGCCCAGTTCGGCACGTCGGGCAGCAGCGGCTGGCCCATCGGTGGTGGCAGCACGGCGCGCGGCATGGCGCCGAGCGGGCTCCAGTTCTCGACATTGACGATGGTCCACACGGCAACCCGGGCGTCGCCGGGCAGCGTGAGCTTCGGCCGCTTGTGAATCGGCAGATAGGGCGCGCGGCCGCGCAGGCTGTGACCAGGCTCTTGCGTCATTGCGACCTCCGACAGAACAGTCCGGACACCGTATAGTCCGGCCATGCGAGTTGTCATCGTTGGCGGCGGCGTCATGGGCTCGTCGATCGCCTGGCATTTGAAGCGCGACGCGAACTTTACGGGCAGCGTCACCGTCATCGAGCGCGATCCGACTTATGCCCGCGCCTCGTCGGCCTTGTCGGCCAGTTCAATCCGCCAGCAATTCTCGACGCCGCTCAACATCCATCTGTCGCGTTTCGGCATCGGCTTCCTGCGGAAGGCGCGTGAGCTGCTCGACGTCGACCTCGGCCTCAAGGAACCCGGCTACCTGTTCCTCGCCAGCGCAAGCGGCGAGGCGGTGCTGAAAGCCAATAATGCCATCCAGAAGGGCGAGGGCTGCGCTGTCGAATTGCTCGATCCGGCCGCCTTGCAGGCGCGGTTCCCGTGGATCTCGACCGACGGCATCGCGCGCGCCTCGCATGGTGTCGCCAACGAAGGCTGGTTCGACGGACCGGCCCTGATGCAGGCCTTCCGGCGCAAGGCGCGCGAGCTCGGCGCTAAGTACGTCGCCGACGAGGTCGTCAAGCTGGCACCCGGAGCCGTGACCCTGCGGTCGGGCGGCCGGCTGGAGGCGAGTACGATCGTGCTGGCGGCCGGCCCGTGGTCTGGCGAGGTGGCGGCGACGGCAGGCGTCGCCCTGCCGGTCGAGCCGCGCCGACGCTCGGTCTTCGTCTTCGATGTGCGTGAGCCGCCGGGAGCGACGCCGCTCACCATCGACCCGTCGGGCACCTGGTTCCGCCCTGAAGGCCGCTTCTACATCGCCGGCACGACGCCCGCCGAGGGCAACGATGCGCCGGGCGCGCCGCTCGAGGTGCAGCATCAGGAGTGGGACGACATGGTGTGGCCGACGATCGCCCACCGCGTGCCGGCCTTCGAGGCGGCAAAGGTCGTGAATTCGTGGGCGGGCTACTACGAGTACAACACCTTCGACCAGAACGGCATTGTCGGCCGCCATCCGGAAATCGAGAGCCTGATCTTCGCCACCGGCTTCTCGGGCCACGGTATCCAGCAGTCGCCGGCGGTGGGCCGCGGCGTTGCCGAGCTGATCGTGCATGGCAGCTATCGGACCCTCGATCTCCGGCCCTTCGGTTATGAACGGATATCCGCAGGCAAGCCTATCCGTGAGCTGAACGTGGTGTGATACCATTTGTCGTCGACGTCGAGTTTCCTCCCCAGCTTTAGCTGGGGAGGTGCCCCGAAGGGGCGGAGGGGTCATGAGCGACCGTACTGATGCTCATGACCCCTCCGCCCGCTACGCGGGCACCTCCCCGCGCTTCGCGCAGGGAGGGGGAAGGAGTAAACCGTGCCCGATCAAGCCTTGGTGAATTCGGATCTGCAATCCGCCCTCGACGAGGCCCGTCAGGCCTACATCGCCCGCAATCCCAAGAGCTTTGCCCGCCACCAGGAGGCCTGCGAGGCCATGCCGGGCGGCAACACCCGCACGACGCTGCACAATTCGCCGTTCCCGCTCACCGTCGTGCGCGGCGAGGGCTGCCGGCTGTGGGACGCCGACGGGCATGAGTACATCGACGTCCTGGGCGAATACACCGCCGGCATCTACGGCCACTCCCATCCGGTGATCCGCGCCGCCATCGACCGCGCGCTGAATCACGGCTGGAACTACGGCGGCCGCAACGCCAACGAGGCCAGGCTCGCCAAGCTGGTCGCCGACCGCATGCCCTCGATCGACCTGGTGCGGTTCACCAATTCGGGCACCGAGGGTAACGTCATGGCGCTGGCCGGCGCCCGCGTGTTCGCCCAGCGCAAGGGCCGCACCAAGGCCACCAAGGTCATGGTGTTCCACGGCGGCTACCACGGCGGCGTGCTCTATTTCGTGAGCGGCGGCAGCCCGGTGAACATGCCCTACGAGTACATCGTGGCGCCCTACAACGACGTCGAGGGCACCCGGGCGCTGCTCGCCAAGCACGGCGAGGAGATCTTTGCCGTCCTGCTCGAGCCCATGCAGGGCAGCCATGGCTGCCTGCCGGGCGATCTCGACTTCCTGAAGATGGTGCGCGAGGAGACCCGCAACCGCGGCATCACCATGATCTTCGACGAGGTCATGACCTCGCGGCTGTCGCCCGGCGGCCTGCAGGAGAAGACGGGCGTCATCCCCGACATGACGACGCTCGGCAAGTATATCGGCGGCGGCATGTCGTTCGGCGCCTTCGGCGGCCGGCGCGACATCATGGAGCTGTTCGATCCGACCAAGCCCGACCATCTGCCGCACGCCGGCACCTTCAACAACAACGCTCTCACCATGGCGGCGGGCGCGGCGGGCTACGGCGAGGTCTATACGCCGGCCGCCGCCAAGGAGCTGAACGAGCGCGGCGAGAAGATCCGCCAGCGGCTGAACGCGATCTGTCAGCGCGAGAAGGTAACGTTCCAGTTCTCCGGCATCGGTTCGATGATGACGGCGCATGCCACCAGCCGGCCGATCAGGACGGCGGCCGACATCGCGTCGGGCAACCAGGACGCCAAGGAGCTGTTC
>JADHLS010000290.1 GCA_016780605.1 Reyranella sp. | reverse complement strand
GCCTTGCTTCTCAACGCGCGAAGACGACCTTCTCGAGATCGGTACGCTGTTCCCAGTGATGGCGTTCGAGCTCGGGATCGAGATGCTCTTCCGCCGGCAAGCCGAGGCAGAGATAGGCGACGAGGCTCCAGCCTGGCGGCACGTCGAGCGCGCGGACGACGGCGGCAGGATCGAGGATCGACACCCAGCCCATGCCGATGCCGTCGGCGCGCGCCGCCAGCCACAGCGTCTGGATGGCGGCGACCACGGAATAGAGCAGCGTCTCGGGCATGGTCTGCTGACCAAGCCCGCTGCCGGTGTGCGTGCCGTCGTCGGACAGCACGGCGAGATGCACCGGCGCCTCCTTCAGCCCTGCCAGCTTCAGGGTGGCATAGGTCGCCTGCTTCGTGCCGGAATAGCCTTCGAGGGCACGCTGGTTGGCGCCGGTGAAGCTTTTAACGACGGCGAGCCGGCGCTCAGGCGAATCGACGTGAACGAAGCGCCAGGGCTGGCTCAGGCCGACGGACGGCGCGTGGGTGGCGATCTCGATCAGGGCGTCGATGCGCTCGCGCGCTATGGGATCGCGCCGGAAGCGCCGCACGTCGCGCCGCCACAGCACCAGCTCGCGGAACTGTGCGCGAAAGGCCGCATCAAACACCGGTTTCATGGCTGTCGCCCATCGATCACGTGGAAGAAAGTGCCGCTCACCGAGCCGCGCCGCGCACCAGCTTCGACCACGGCCGTTCCGGTCGCGTCGCGGCAGTCGACCAGCGGATCGTCGCCGACCGTGAGCACGCTGGCATAGTGGAACTCATGACCCAGGACATCGGTTCCCGCGGCACCGAGCGCACCGTCGACCAGCAGTCGCGCGCGGCGATAGCCGATATGGAGCCGGCGCCGGGCGAATGAGGTCTCGACCTGCAGCAGTCCCGCCATGGCGTGCCGCCGTCCCTCGCCATCCTCGATCCCCTGCCCCAGCACCATGTAGCCGCCGCACTCGCCATGGATGCGCACCGACCGCGTCGCCAAGGCCCGCAAGCCGTCGTGAAAACGGCGGGCGGCGGCAAGCGTGCCGCCATGTAGTTCTGGATAGCCGCCCGGCAGCCACACGGCGTCGACACGTGGATCGGGCGCCTCGTCGGCGAGCGGCGAGAAAGGCACGATCTCCGCGCCGTCCTGGCGCCAACGCTCCAGCAGATGGGGATACATGAAGGAGAAGGCGCGATCCTGGGCGAGGGCGATGCGCTGGCCCGGTGGCCTCGGGTGCGGCGCCGTGCCGGCGGCGAGCTTGGCCGGCAGCGCCGCCTTCTGAACCGCCGTGAGGTCGACAGCCTTCTCGATGGCATCGGCCAGGGCATCGAGACGGCGCTCGATGTCCGCCGTCTCGCCGGCCTGCACCAGGCCGAGATGCCGCTCGGGCAGTTCGAAGCCCGCGTCGTGACCGAGCGCACCAAACACTTTCAGTCCAACCCGCTCGAAGCCCGGCGTGATCAAGGCGAGATGACGGGGGCTGGCGACTCGATTGAGGATGACGCCTGCGACGGTGACGTCGGTGCGATAGTCCGCGAGCCCCTTGGCAACGGCCGCCGCGGTTTCAGTCTGTCCGGAAACATCGAGGACAAGGACGACCGGCCAGCCGAGCAAGGCGGCAAGATCGGCGGTGGCGCCACGTGCCGTCTGGCCGGCGGCGGCCACGCCGTCGAACAGGCCCATCACCCCTTCGGCGATGGCGATGTCGGCCGGATGGTGCGTGACGAGATCGGCGAGCGTGGCCTTCGACATTGCCCAGGTGTCGAGATTGAAGCTTGGCCGACGCGTCGCCGCGGCATGGAAGGCCGGATCGATGTAGTCGGGCCCGCACTTGAAGGGCTGCACGGCAAGCCCGCGGCGGCTGAGAGCACGCATCAGGCCGATGGTGACGGTTGTCTTGCCGGCGCCGGAATGCGGCGCGGCGACGACGAGGCCGGGTGTCATCGCCAGCCGACCAGCGAGCCCAGGAGCTCACGACGCAAGGCTGCGATAGCGCCGATGACGACGATCGACGGCGAGCCGATGCCATGACGGGCCGCGTCGGCGACCAGCGTGCCGAGCGTGCTGTCGACCACCCGCTCCTCGTCGGTCGCAGCCGATTGGATCAGTGCGGCCGGCGTGTCCGATGCGAGCCCGCCCTGCTGCAGCGACGTCACGATCTCGGCGAGTTGCGACATCGGCATGTAGAGCACGATCGGCTGGCCAAGCTTGGCCAGCGCCGACCAGTCGGCGGAACCGCCCTCCTCGGCGCGATGGCCGGCCGCCAGCACGACGGCGTGGTTGGTGTCGCGCGACGTCGCCGGGATGCCGGCCAGCGCCGTGCCGGCGAGGCCCGCCGTCAGGCCGGGAATGACGCGGAACCTGATGCCGGCCCTGGTCAGCGCCGAGGCCTCGTCCCAGCCGCGACCGAACACGAACGGATCGCCGCCCTTCAGCCGCAGCACGCGCCGGGCCATGCGGGCGCGTTCGATCAGCACCTCGTTGATGTCGCGCTGGTGCGGCGACGGCCGGCCGCCGCGCTTGCCGGCCGCTATCAGCTCGGCGCCATCGCGGCAGAGATCGAGGATGCGACGGTCGACCAGCGCGTCATAGACGATGTCGTCGGCCTGCCCGATGGCATGCAGCGCCAGCACCGTGAGCAAGCGCGGGTCGCCCGGACCGGCGCCGGCCAGCCACACCTCGCCGGGCGGGAAGTCGGGCAGCTTCGGAAAGCTCTTGGGAATCACGTGCCCCTTCCCCGGAAGCGTCGCTGGTAGGCCGCGTCGTAGAGCGCGCTGTCGCGGAAGTCGCGTGCTTGCAGGACCTTGCCGACCAGGATCAGCGCCGTGCGCTCGATCGGCTGTTTGGCGACCTCGCTGGCGATCGTGCCGAGCGTGCCGCGAACCACGCGTTCCTCCGGCCAGCTCGCGCGATAGACGACCGCGACCGGGCAGTCGGCACCGTAGTGCGGCATCAGCGCTGTCACGACCTTGTCGATGACGTGGATCGAGAGATGAATGGCAAGTGTGGCTCCCGTCGCCGCGAAGGCTTCGAGCGTCTCGCCCGGCGGCATCGCCGACGCACGGCCCGAGGTGCGCGTCAGCACGACCGACTGCGCAAGTTCCGGCAGGGTCAGCTCCTGCCCCAACGCCGCCGCGGCGGCGGCGAAAGACGGCACGCCGGGCGTCACGGTGTAGGCGATGCCCGCTTCACGCAGGCGACGCAGCTGCTCGCCCATCGCGCTCCAGACCGACAGATCGCCGGAGTGCAGCCGCGCCACGTCGCGGCCGTCGGCGGTCGCGCGCCGGCACTCCTCGACGATCTCGTCGAGCGACATCGGCGCGGTGTCGACGATGCGCGCGCCTGGCGGGCAGTGCTCCAGCAGCGCCTTGGGCACCAGCGAGCCGGCATAGAGGCAGACCGGACAGCGCGCGATCAGGTCGCGGCCGCGCACGGTGATCAGGTCGGGTGCACCGGGGCCGGCACCGATGAAATGAACCGTCATCGGCCATCTCCGGTGGCGATGGCGCAGGTCGCGCGCTCGGTGGCGACGCGCGCACCCAAGAGCCGGGCATTGCGGCCGGCAACGACGATGGCCGCCGCCTCGGCGATCGACGGCACTCCCTTGGCCTCCAGCGCGAACTTCGACGGCGTCAGGACCTTGTCGGCCACGCGCGCGAGATCACCGGTCGTACAGGCAACCAACGGCACCGCAAATCGGCGCGCCGCCTCGGGCAAAGCAGGCTCGGTCGCCTTATCCGATTCGGTCGCGATGGCCTGCAGCTGCTCGGCGCGCACGGCGTGCGTGCCGAGCGCCAGGCGCACGACGCGCTCGATCTCGTCGGCCGACGTGCCGTGCCTGAATCCCACCCCTGCCACGATCATGGCTTCCTCGCCCGCCACTGCACGATCGGCGCTGCCGCGCGCCAGACGAAGACGCTGCCGGTGCCCGCCTTGCCCGCCTTCGACACATCGAGCCGCACCAGCTCGCCGCCATGGTGCTGCAAGCATTCGATCAGGCGCGCTTCCGACTGGAGCGACACGGCATTGGCGACCAGCCGGCCGCCCGGCTTCAGCGCCGTCCATGCCGCATCGAGCATGGTCGGGTTCGAGAGCCCGCCGCCCAGGAAGATCGCATCGGGCGCAGGCAAGCCCGCGAACGCCTCGGGCGCGCGCTTCTGCACGATCTGCAGGTCCGGCGTGCCCAGCGCAGCCGCGTTGCGGGCCGCGCGCGCCGCCCGCTCCGGCTCGGATTCGATGCCGATGGCCTTGAGCGACGGATGCCGCAGCAGCCACTCGATGGCGATCGAACCGGCTCCCAGGCCGACATCCCACAGAAGCTCGCCGTGGCGCGGTGCCAACGCGGACAGCGTGACCGCCCGGACGTCGCGCTTGGTGAGCTGGCCGTCATGCTCGAACAGGGCATCATCCAGCCCGGGCGCCAGCGGCAGCACCGTCGCCGTCGATGAAGCCTCGACATGAAGAGCGATGGTGTTGAGCGCCGCGACGTCGCCAAGATCGAAGGCCGCCGCCGTCGTCGAGCGCCGGCGCTCGCGGGGACCGCCCATCGCCTCCAGCACCGTGATCGACGAGCCGCCCATGCCGCGCTCGACCAGCAGCTTGGCGAGCTTCGCCGGCGTCGTGCTGTCCCACGAAAGCGCCAGGATGCGCGCACCCGGCTGCAGATGGCGAACGATGCCTTCCAGGGCGCGGCCATGCAGGCTCACCAGCGCCACGTCCTGCAGCGACCAGCCGAGCCGCGCTGCGGCCAGGCTGAAGGCGGACGCGTTGGGCAAGCAAAGCGTCTCGCTCACAGGGATGGAACGCAGCAGCAGGTCGCCGACGCCATAGTGGAAGGGATCGCCGCTTGCCAGCACCACGACCGGCCGGCCGCGATGCTTCTCGATCTCCGGCAGGGCGCCGGTGATCGGGCTTGGCCAGGCGAGCGTGCGGCCATGGATCAAGGCTTCGGCCAGGCCAAGGTGGCGTTTGCCACCGACCACGAGCTCGGCCACCCCTAAAAGCTTCTGCGCCACAGGAGACAGTCCAGCAATGCCATCCTCGCCGATGCCGACGATGGACAGCCAGCGCGTGGCCGTGCAGCTTGCGGCGTCAGTCATGCGCGTTCTCATTCTCGGCGGCACCACCGAGGCCTCGGAACTGGCCAAGCTTCTCGCGGGCGATTCGCGCTTCGCGGCGATCCTGTCGTTCGCTGGACGCACCGCCCAGCCCAAGGCGCAGCCCATCGAGACACGCGTCGGCGGCTTTGGCGGCGCCGACGGTCTGGCGCGGTACATCGAGGAACAGGCGATCGATGCGGTGATCGACGCCACCCATCCTTACGCCCCGCGCATCTCCGCCAACGCCGTCGTGGCGTGCCAACGCGCGGGCGCTCCGCTCGCGTCGCTCATTCGCCCCGCCTGGAAGCCCGTCGCCGGTGACAACTGGCAAACGGCTCCCACCGCCGTCGCCGCGGGCCTTGCCATCGGCAAGGAGCCGCGCCGCGTGTTCCTGGCGCTTGGCCGACAGGAGCTGCATTTCTTCGCCGCGTTTGCCCGGCATCACTACATCGCGCGCCTGATTGAGCCGCCGCAGGGCGCGCGGCCGCACAATCTCGTCGTGCTGCAGCAGCGCGGCCCGTTCGATTTCGACGCCGAACTGCGCTTGCTGAAGGAGCGCAAGATCGAGGTGATCGTTTCGCGCAACTCGGGCGGCGACGCCACCTATGCGAAGATCGAGGCGGCGCGCGTGCTTCGCCTGCCGGTGATCATGATCACGCGGCCCGCCAAACCCGCGGGCCACATCGTCAAGACGGCCGAAGAAGCAGTGGCGTGGCTCGCTCATGAGCGCGATACCCGTTCGCTGCGCGGCGTGTAGACCCAGCGTCCGACCTGCCGGGTCGTGCTGGCGCCGACGATGACGAGCGTGCGCATGTCGGCGCGCGAAGGATCGGCAGCGCCGAGCGTTGTGGCAATGACCTTCGCCTCGGACGTTCCGGCCGCGCGCACGAGCAGGACCGGCGTCTCGGCGGCCTTGATCGTGCGCAGGATCTCGAACGCCCGTCCGAGCTGCGTCGGTCGCGCCTTCGAGGCAGGATTGTAGAGGGCGATCACGAAGTCGGCTTCGGCCGCCGCCTTCAGCCGGCGCTCGACTGTCGTCCAGGATTTCAGGTTGTCCGACAGCGAGATGGCGCAGAAGTCGCCGCCCAGCGGGGCGCCGACCTCGGCCGCGGCGGCCAGCATGGCGGTGACGCCGGGCTCGACCCGGATGTCGAGGCTGCGCCACTGCGCCTCGCCGCTTTCGACGGCTTCGAACACGGCGGCGGCCATGGCGAACACGCCGGGATCGCCGCCGGACACGACGACCACCCGGCGACCCGCGGCGGCGAGCGACAGCGCGAGCCGCGCGCGCTCCAGCTCGACACGGTTGTCCGACGCGTGCCGGCGCTGGCCATCGCGCGGCGGCACGCGGTCGAGATAAGGGCCGTAGCCCACGAGATCGGTGGCATGCGCCAGCGCGACTTGCGTTGCGGGCGTCATCAGCTCGGCCTTGCCCGGTCCAGTGCCGACCACTACCAGGGAGCCGCTCACAAGCGCCTCCCCTCACCCGGGATCAGCACCATGGCGAAATAGGCGCCGTTGGTGCCGCACTCAGCCAGCGGCACGATGCGCTCGTCGGCCATGGTGCCGCGCTCGACATAGACGGCGCGGGACAGCAG